>JAIXYD010000016.1 GCA_027490415.1 Streptomycetaceae bacterium | reverse complement strand
TTCCGGCTTCCTCGGCCCGCTTCCCCTATCTCAACAGCCAAAGTCGAGACCGTTCACCCCCATGGGTGTGGAAAGCATTGTCATACTCCCAAGAATTCACTTTCGTGACCTACGTGGAAATGTGACTGTTATGCAATGCCACTATGTAGTTGTGTTCTAAGTGTATAGAACCAAGGTGACATCGCGAAAATTCCTTCGTAGCAGCAATAATTGGCTGCGAAATGAGGCGCAAATCCTTCGATTGATCTTAGTTGCGCGCTCCAGGACGGGAAACTCTTGTGAACGTAAAAATGGTGCTGTGCAGGATTTAGTCGGTCAAAAGACTCAGGCACAATGCAGTAAACCGCTAGAAGTCTTTGCCAGTCTTTCGGCGAGAGACTTCGCGTTCAATCTCGCGCGTATCTTGACGCTCTTTGAGCGCAGCGCGCTTGTCGTGCGCTTTCTTTCCTCGCGCGACAGCGATCTCGATCTTCGCTTTGCCATCTTTAAAGTAGAGCTGCAAAGGAATGAGGGTGGTTCCGCCTTCTTTTGTTAAAGCATGGAGCTTGCGTAGTTCTTGTAGGTGAACAAGCAACTTACGTTCACGACGAGGAGTGTGGTTATTCCACGTTCCTTCCGTGTACTCAGGAATGTGCACGCCACTTAACCACAATTCACCATTGCTAACGTGTGCGTAACCATCAATAAGTGAGGCACGACCTGCACGTAATGACTTTACTTCGGTACCCGTAAGAACAATTCCGCACTCATAGACATCATCGATCGTGTAATCATGGCGCGCTTTCTTATTCTGCGCGATGAGTTTGCGACCGACCTCTTTGACCATGATCTGACTATAGTCCTTGAGCCTAAGCCTTAGACCTTGAGATAACGGCGAAGAGTGATAAGTGAAGCGAAGGTGGATACAACAAGTCCAGTGAGAAGTAACCAGGCTGAAGCAATCCAGACTTCATTCCAACCAAAGAAGTTTGTGAAGGTAAGCAATGGAGCGATCTGCGTATCTACAACTTGCTTAAGACCTGCAAGCAAGCCTGTTGCAACACCCCAACCGATAATTGCCGAGATGATGCCTTCAAGAAGGAACGGTAATTGAATTGAAAATGACGACGCTCCGACTAGCTTCATAACGCCAGTCTCGCGGCGACGGTTAAAGGCTGCAATGCGCAGAGTATTAGAAATCAAAAGCGCGGCTGTTAACACTGATGCTAAACCAACTGCGATGGCACCATTACGGAGAACGTTGAGCAGCTCGAAGAACTTCTCGAGAATAGTCCGTTGATCTTGCACAACGTCAACGCCTGGGCGTCCTGTAAATGCTGAAACAACAACTGCAAACTGTGTTGGATCTTCAAGCTTCACGCGGAATGACTCAGGCAACTGATCTGCACTCACATTTTGTGCGATTGCAGAATCTTTAAAGCGTTCTTGGAAGCGTGAGAAAGCCTCTGATTGGCTCTCGTAATACACGCTCTGAACTACTGGAAGTGCCTGAAGATCTGCCTTAATTGTTGTGCGCTGTGCATCAGTGACTACGCCACCAGCGCATGAAGGTGATTCAGAGAGTGGCCCACATAAAAAGACAGAAACTTCGATCTTGTCATACCAATAATCTTTCATTGCATTTACTTGTGCATTGGATAGCAGACCAATACCGAGTAGTGAAAGAGAGATCGCAGTGGTGACAATAACTGCAAAGGTCATGGTGAGGTTACGGCGAAGTCCAATGCGAACTTCACTAAGTAAAAATCCTGTGCGCATTTTTCTCTCCCTTACCCGGTGTATCCATAGACGCCACGAACCTGATCGCGGATTACATGTCCGCCGTCAAGCTCGATTACGCGCTTACGCATCTGATCAACGATGCCTGAATCGTGTGTCGCCATCAAAACTGTTGTGCCCTCGCGATTGATTCTGTCGAGCAGCTTCATGATGCCCACGGAAAGCGCTGGATCAAGGTTTCCTGTTGGCTCATCAGCGATGATGATTGATGGCTTTGTTACATATGCACGAGCGATCGCTACACGCTGTTGCTCACCGCCCGAAAGCTGGTTAGGCATCCGATCGCCTTTATCTTCAAGGCCAATAAGTTCGAGAACTTCAGGGACTTCGCGGTTGATCTCTTTCTTCGAGTACCCGAGAACATGAAGTGCGAATGCAATGTTTTCTGTGATCGTCTTATTAGGAAGAAGACGGAAATCCTGGAAGACAGTTCCAAGTTGGCGACGAAGCTCTGGGATCTTATGGTTTGAAAGTTTGCCGAGATCTTTTCCAGCAACATGGATGACACCAGATGTTGGCTTCTCTTCGCGGAGGATTAATCGCAAGAATGTTGACTTACCTGAACCAGACGCACCAACAAGGAAGACAAACTCTCCCTTTACAATTTCAAGGTTGACTGAATCGAGGGCTGGGCGTTCTTGACCCGGATAGGTCTTTGTCACATTCTCAAAACGAATCATGTGCTGCTCCTCTTACCCTTTTATCTGGGAAGGGCTTGCGCCCGACCCGTTGGGGCTCAAGTTCCATGCCGAACTTAAGACCTTTGGATCACGGGGCTGATGGGCCCCATCGTCTCCGTACTGTGCCTAGTTTATGGAACAAGGGTGGAGTATGCGGGATTTGAGCGCAGATAGACCCAACTTTAGATAGAAATTGAGTCCAGGTTTACGCCTGCGATGGGTGTGAGATTTATTGCCTCGTTGATCTGCGTGAGATTAAAGCCAGATGCGCGTGCGAGATTTATTGCGTTGCTTGAGAACGGCGCCAGCGAATTCCAGCTTCGATGAAGTCATCGATTTCGCCGTTGAGAACTGC
>JAIXYD010000065.1 GCA_027490415.1 Streptomycetaceae bacterium | reverse complement strand
CTTCTGAACGCAGAGCAGACCCTATCAGTGTGTTTGACCTTGTTTTGCCACTTGCCACGCGTAATGATTACGACATGAGTCGGTGGGAGATCAGGCTAGCCATAGGCCTTGTGGGAGCGTTTTTCGTCTCGGGAATCGCAGCTCCTGTCCAGGCAACCGCGATTTCAAAAGCCGCTGAGGTAACTGCCGCAACCGCCCTATCAACTATTGCCGTTAAGGGTCGTGCGCCGAAAACGGGTTATGACAGAGATGCACTCTTTGGCGATTGGGCCGACCCTGACGGCAACGGCTGTGATGCGCGCAATGATGTACTGGCGCGAGATCTCACAAATGTTGTTTTCGGTACCGGTAGCGATAGGTGTCTGGTGTTATCAGGAACTCTGTTGGATCCATATTCGGGCAAGAAGATCAACTTCGTTCGAGGCCAAGGAACAAGCAGTCTTGTTCCTATTGATCACGTTGTAGCTGTCTCTGATGCCTGGCAGAAGGGCGCATTCAAGTGGGATGCCACAAAGCGTGTGAATTTCTACAACGATCCATTGAATTTGAAAGCTACTCAACGGAGTTTGAATTCGCAGAAACGCGATGGCGATGCCGCCACATGGCTTCCACCGCTGAAGAGTTACAGGTGCGCCTACGTTGCACAGCAAATTGCTGTTAAAGCGAAGTATGGAATTTGGGTTACTAAAGCTGAAAAGGATGCGATGCTAAGAATTCTAAGTGCGTGCCCTAAGCAGCCGTTGCCAAAATAGTTTTGTTAGTGGCTTTCTTTGTAACGCTGATACGAGGCGTTGATTTCTAATTCGGCTGCGTCGTGTCCAACCCATTCTCCACCCTGCACAGATTTTCCAGGTTCTAGAGTTTTGTACACTTCAAAGAAGTGCTTGATTTCAGAGAGTTCATAAGCAGGTACATCGCTGAGATCTTGTAGATATGACTTACGAACATCACCTGCTGCAACACAGAGTAACTTGTCATCTCCGCCTGCTTCATCTGTCATGTTGAGCATACCGATGACACGACATGAAACTACACAGCCAGGGAAGGTTGGTTCATCCAACATAATGAGTGCATCAAGTGGGTCGCCATCTAATGAAAGAGTGTTCTTAACAAATCCATAGTCATATGGATAGCGAGTAGATGTGAAGAGCATGCGATCAAGGCGAACTTCACCAGTGGTGTGATTGATCTCGTACTTGTTTCGTGATCCTGCTGGAATTTCAACAACGACATCGAAGATCATTTTGATCGCACTTTCTTTAGAGTGGTGCTTGAGGATTTCCTAGGGAAAACTTGGGGTGAGCGACGGGGCTCGAACCCGCGACATCTCGGACCACAACCGAGTGCTCTACCAGCTGAGCTACGCCCACCATGCGCTGTGCGGACTTAGTCTACCTTCTCCGCAGGTGGATTTTGCGCCTGAATTTGTGCGTCGAGAAAGATGCTGCTGCGGTAATACTTGAGTTCTTCGATCGAATCTTGAATATCACCGAGTGCGCGATGGTTGCCAGTCTTTGCTGGGGCAGCGAAGTAGATCTTTGGATACCAGCGGCGGGCTAACTCTTTGATACTCGAAACGTCGACGGTGCGATAGTGCAGATACTCATTGAGGCGTGACATGTCGCGGGCGATGAAGTTGCGATCGACAGATACTGAATTGCCAGCCAGTGGGGATTTGCCGGGCAGGGTTCCAGCCGATTCCAGATAGGTCAAGATCGCATCCTCTGCCGCCTCAACCGAAATGCCGTCGGGGATCTCGGTAATCAGCCCCGAGGTGGTGTGCATCTGGGTGACAAACTCATTCATCCCGGCCAATTGCTCGGGCGTAGCCCTGATAACAAGGTCGATACCTTCGCCAATTAGATTGAGCTCGGAATCGGTCACAAGGACTGCAATCTCGACGAGCACATCTTTTTCTAGGGAGAGCCCCGTCATCTCGCAATCGATCCAGATCAGATGGGGGAGTTCGGTGGCCATGAAGAGCAGTTTAGGGGGTGAGGGGGACTGGGCGTGAATTCAGAATGAGTTCACCTTCTGTTCACCTTGTAGCCTCGTGCACTCTTCCGATCACCGACAAGATTCCCCGCGTGAGCAACACACTTATCCCAGCCCCACGCGAGCTCGTCACGAAGCCACGTCGGTCGGATCAAATTTTCCGCGTAGCCGTAACGGCGGGTGGAATGTCATCTCTGATCATCCTCGGATTGATTTTCGCGTTCCTTGCATATCGCGGTTTGGGTGTTATTCGAGTTGAAGGTCTTGGATTCATTACCAATTCAAATTGGGATGTGGTTGAAGACGAGACATCAAACATCATTTCGCAAGATTATGGTTTGGCTGCAATGTTGGTTGGCACAATTCTGTCAGCGCTTGTAGCCGTTATTGTCGGTGTACCAATTGCGGTATTTAGCGCGCTCTTCTTAGAATTTTACTCAGGACGCAAGATAAGAAATATTCTCATTGCCCTCATCGACTTAATGGCAGCTTTTCCATCAATCCTCTTTGGTTTCTGGGGATTCTTGATCTTGATGCCGAGTGCCGAATATTGGGCGAAACTTCTTAACAAGTATCTCGGTTGGATACCAATTTTTGATGTTCCAGCGCCATTCTTTACGCGCTCGCCGTTTATTGCCGGTCTCGTACT
>JAIXYD010000052.1 GCA_027490415.1 Streptomycetaceae bacterium | reverse complement strand
TCTCCGACGAATAGGAATGAACCAAGAACGTTACGCGCTTCTGGCTCACGAAGGTCATCTTTTGAAGACATCATATTTTCGAGAATTGTGCGTTCGAAATCGAGCATTTCATGTTCCTGGGCGTAGTAACCAAGCTTTAAGCCGTGGCCATGTTCGACTTTGCCAGTATCTGACTCGAGTTGGTTAGCAAGAATCTTAAGCAGAGTTGTTTTGCCAGCGCCGTTAAGTCCCAAGATGACAACGCGAGAGCCCTTATCAATAACACAAGAAACGTCGGTGAAGATTTCGAGGGAACCATAGTTTTTGGATAGTTCCTCGCCAGATAGGGGAGTCTTTCCGCAAGGTGCTGGGGTAGGAAAACGAAGTTTTGCGACCTTATCCTTAACGCGTACATCATCAAGGGAAGAGCGAAGTTTTTCTGCACGACGTAACATGCCTTGCGCAGCCGTTGCCTTGGAAGCTTTAGCGCGCATCTTTTCGCCCTGCTTTTGCAGGATTTCAGCCTTCTTCTCGGCGTTGGCGCGCTCTTTCTTGCGGCGATGTTCATCTTGTTCGCGCTGCAGGAGATACTGTCGCCAGCCCAAGTTATAGACATCGATCACGTTACGGTTTCCGTCAATATAGAAGACCTTATTTACAACCTGTTCAATCAGGTTTACATCGTGGGAGATGATTACTAATCCACCTGAGTAAGTACTGAGGTAGTTGCGCAACCAAATGATGGAATCAGCATCTAAGTGGTTCGTTGGTTCATCTAGCAAAAGTGTTTCAGCACCTGAAAAGAGAATACGAGCGAGTTCGATACGGCGACGCTGACCACCTGAGAGTGTGTCGAGTTGATTGCCGAAGACTGCTTCAGATACGCCCAGTGAAGTTGCGATCGCTTCAGCTTCGGCAGTTGCGGCGTAACCACCAGCTGCTTGAAACTCCGCATCGACGCGGGTGTAACGCTCCATCGCTTTTTCAAGTGCGGCACCTTCGGTTGTTGCCATCTCTTGTTCGACCTGGGCCATGCGTGCTGCGATTTGATCTAAATCTCGCGCAGAGAGAATTCGCTCAATAACTGTGCCTTGGTCTTCACCAGTGCGTGGATCCTGGGGGAGATATCCGATCTTGCCGGTGCGCTGTACAGCGCCTCCTGCAGGAAGAGTCTCGCCCGCTAGAACTTTTGCAAGAGTAGATTTTCCTGCACCGTTACGTCCAACAAAGCCGATGCGATCTCCGTGATTGATTCGAACATTGACTCCAGAAACAAGGAGTCTGGCCCCAACGCGAAGCTCAAGGGCGGTAGTTGCGATCATTTGCGTAAGTCTCCCACACAGTGGCAGTAGGTACGAAATTGGTTACTTATTCACCAATACGTGTACGGCGAGGTGTTGCATAGGACTTAGCAACTGCGGTGAGCTCTGTTGAGATCAGTGCTCTGATGTTCTCATCGCTCTTCAGTAGAGCAGTGAGATCGGCAATTATCTTCTTGAGTTCTTTCTGTTCACTTTCAAGTTCAAGTTTGCTCATCTTGGTTAAGCGACGAAGTGGCATATCGAGGATATATGTGGCCTGCTCATCATTGAGTTTGAAATCCTTGATTAATGAAGCTTTTGCTGCAGTTGCATCTTCGCTGCCACGGATGATCTTGATGACCTTATCGATATCGATAATTGCCTTGAGAAGACCATCAACCATGAGCAACCGGGCAGTGGCTTTGGCTTTTCTAAATTCAGAGCGGCGGGTTACAACCTCGATGCGGTGATCGATAAAGACCTGAAGCAACTCTTTAAGTCCCAAGGTCTGAGGGCGACCCTTTACAAGGGCGACTGCGTTGATCGCAAACGCATCTTCCATAGGAGTTAACTTGTAGAGCTTTTCAAGAACATCTTCAGGCTCAAAGCCGTTCTTAAGCTCGATTACAACGTTGGTACCAGTCTGGCCATCTGTGAGGTCGATGATGTCTGAAATTCCCTGAATTTTCTTTGCTTTCGCAAGATCTGCAATGCGTTCAACAACTTTTTCTGGGCCAATGTTAAATGGCAATTCCTTGATGATGATTCCCATTTTGCGTGAAGTAACTTTTGAAATCTCAACAGTTGCGCGGACTTTAAATGATCCCTTACCCGTGGCATATGCCTCGCGTACGCCTTCAATGCCAACGATCTCTCCGCCAGTTGGAAAATCGGGAGCTTGAATGTGTTTCATGAGTTGATTCAGAGTTGCCTTTGGATTATCAATGAGGAACTTTGTTGCAGCAATAACTTCACCCAGGTTGTGAGGAGCCATATTTGTCGCCATACCTACAGCGATGCCAGAACCGCCATTAACGAGCAAGTTTGGATATGCAGCAGGAAGTACGAGTGGCTCAGAGAGCTGTCCATCGTAGTTAGGGCCGAAGTCGACTGTGTTCTCATCTGATTCAGCGACCATTGCAAGGGCGGCCGATGCTAAACGAGCCTCGGTGTAACGCATCGCAGCCGGACCTGAATCGAGTGAACCAAAGTTTCCATGACCATCAATGAGTGGAAGTTGCATTGAGAAAGATTGCGCCATACGCACCAGTGCGTCATAGATCGCGCCATCACCATGTGGGTGCAACTTACCCATTACTTCACCAACTACACGTGCGCTCTTTACATGGCCTCGATCTGGGCGAAGTCCCATATCTGCCATCTGGTGCAAGATGCGACGGTGCACTGGCTTAAGACCATCACGTGCATCAGGAAGTGCTCGTGAATAAATTACTGAATACGCATATTCAAGGAAAGACTCTGACATCTCTGATGAGACATCGATATCAACAATCTTGCCGGCAAACTCTCCAGGCTTTGGTCCTGCCGCTGCCTTTTTGCCTTTAGTTGCTGTGGTCTTCTTTGCTGTTGCCATGGCGTGAATTGTGCCAAGAGGTAGGGCTAAATCTGTGTACCTACACGCCCTCTAGCACCGACGATTGCAACACAGTGGCCGGCAACGGCAGTAGCTCGCTCCATCGCATACGAAAAGTCGCGTCCACCCGTGAATGCATCAATAAAGCCTGCGGCAAATGCATCTCCAGCACCAGTTGTATCGACTACCGCCGTGGTGCGAGCAGCGATAGAGATGATCTGACCACCTCGCTCAAGACCAATTGCACCTGCAGATCCACGTTTGATTATTGCGCGAGGAGTGTTCTCAACGAAAAAATTGAGTGCTGCTTCAAGATCACTCAATCCGCTTAAGTAAATTGCTTCCTCTTCGTTCATGATGACTGTATCCATGAGGGCACACCACGAAAGAATCTCTTCGACTGGAACCCCTTGCATGCCGCCGACAGTTGCAGGATCAAAAACGATCGGGATGTGCTGCGCATTAATCGCGCCAACCATCTCCAAAACTCCTTGCCGTGAGAGAGGAGCTAGCGGTGCGTATCCCGTCAGATAGATGGCATCAACATTCTGCAGAGAAGGTAGATCACTAATTGTGAGGCCGGCGTTGGCCCCGTTATCTGCAAGCATGGTTCGCTCACCCGATGGATCAACTAAACAGATAACTACACCGGTATGTAGATCATCCTTTACGATTTCACCGTAAGAGATGCCGAGTGCATCAAATTCTGCCGTTATGGCAGATCCCGCAGCATCGTTTCCAATTCGCCCCACCATCGTTACATCGTTACCGAGAACAGCTAACCAAGATGCAACATTGCCACCGGCTCCACCACCATGTGTTGAAATTATGGTCCGAGTGTCGTTTCCTAGATGCAGATCGCGTGGTGTTGTTGGGATTCGAGCCACGATGTCGAGCATCAGGTCACCGATGCAATAAACCTTGATGCTCATGGGCTCTACTTTGTGAGTGCAACTGCAATATCGGCGGCAAGTGCGCTATTTGATTTAATGATTTCGATATTTACCTTAAGTGATTCACCCTGGCTTGCAGTGTGGAAATGCTCGAGCAAGAAAGGTGTGACATCTTTTCCAGTTATCCCTTGTGCTGCAGCTCCAGCTAGTCCGCTAGCCAGAATTGCATCGTGGCGGCTTCGATCCATCTCTTCTTCGACAGGATTTGCAACAACTAAAGCCGTCGAATCTGTCTTGAGTTCGCGACGAGCCTTGATGATTGCAGCAATCTCTGTAGCACTTTCTGCTCGGTGTTCAAGCGTGAATCCAGAGTCCGTGAGATAAAAACCAGGGAAGGCATTGGTCTTGTATCCAACCAGACCAATAGAAAGTGTTTCAAGTCGCTCTAAGGTAGCCCCAACATCGAGAATGGATTTAACTCCGGCGCAAACAATTGCAATATCGAGCTTTCCAAGCGCTCCAAGATCTGCCGACTCATCAAATGATTCATTAGCGCCACGGTGAACACCGCCAAGACCACCTGTTGCGAAGACTTTAATTCCTACAAGGCCTGCAATATGTGATGTCGCAGCTACGGTTGTCGCAGCACTTGATTTGAGTGCGCTTATCACTGCCAGATCACGAATCGATGCCTTGGCTATGTCATCGCGGTTTGCAATCTCTTTGAGTTGATCTGAGTCAAGACCGACGCAGACCAGACCATCCAGGATGGCGATCGTTGCAGGTACAGCCCCGTGTGCACGAACTATCTCTTCGACTTCAATTGCAACGCTGAGATTAGATGGGCGTGGAAGTCCGTGACTGATAATTGTTGATTCAAGTGCAACGATCGGTGCGCCAGATTTAAGGGCGGCTGCAACTTCTGCCGAATAATGAATGCTCACGGCGGCAACAATACCCGTGAGAACATATACCTGTGCATTTAGCCGATATCACGCCATCAATCTTTGCCTCCCTTGGCTTAGTCGATGCCGAAAATCGACTTGAGATCGCGGAAAGTCCTGCTGGTCGCGAGCTTCTCTTTCTCGTCGATGGTTTGGGTGCTGATGTGATCGAAAAATATGCCAGCATCATTCCAACTATCGCATCCCTCACGGCAACCGCTTCACTGAGAACTTCTTTCCCATCAACAACTGCGACAAGTCTTGCGACGTTGATGACAGGTGCGCTACCCGGAGCCCATGGAATGTTGGGTTACACAGTTCGTGTACCTAGAAGTGGTGGAAGAATTCTCAATTCACTTAAATGGGATGAACGTGTAGATCCCACCATTTGGCAACCCTTACCAACTTTATTTGAACGTGCGCAGGCTGAAGCGATTTCGGTAACTCATGTTGCAGCAAAAAGATATGAGACGACGGGCTTTACTCAAGCTGTATTTCGTGGCGCGACCTATAGCGGTGCGAATATTCCAACCGATCTCATTGAGAAAACTGTGGCAGGACTTAAAGCAACTCCTTCATTTGTCTATCTCTATGTGAATGATCTTGATTCTGCCGGTCACAGCGATGGTGTTGGGTCAGATAAGTGGTTGGCAGCCCTTACTGGAATTGATGCACTTCTTTCAGCGCTAGTCATGAAGCTACCTCGAGGAACCCGTATTTGGTTGACTTCTGATCACGGAATGATCAATGTGGAAGAGAAGTTGATATTGGGAGTTGATAACTCACTACTTGATGGGGTTGCAACAATTGCGGGCGAGCCACGTGCACGTCACATTTACCTTGATGAGCCGGCAGACTCTCCATCTGCTCGTCTTGATTATGCAGGTAGATGGCGCGAATACTTTGGTGATCGAGCAACAATCGTGACGCGAGAAGAAGCTATTGCAACCCATCTCTTCGGCGCTGTTGTCACTGCAGATGCTTCAGATCGCATGGGAGATCTCATTGCAATTCCTCATGGGGGATTGGTCTTATTAGATCCTGCACGTGCAGATAAAGAAGGTGAAATGGTGGGACACCACGGTGGAACCAGTGAGATTGAATCTACGGTCGCACTTTTATC
>JAIXYD010000151.1 GCA_027490415.1 Streptomycetaceae bacterium | reverse complement strand
TGGACTCTTGTCCGCGATCGTCGCTCGCAGGATATGCGTCTGAATGACGGCATTTTTGCCTTCTTCGATCCATCGATCTATTCAAGTTTTGATACCGATCGCGGATTCTCTTTCAAGTCACAGAAGATGGTGCCGGTTCGTATCGGAACGATTTCGGTGGCAGATACCGGAGATGGTTCGGCCAGATTGTTTATCGCAGATGCATATGCTGCAGTCGATAGCAATGATTTCATAACCGGTGTTGATGTTCATCCGGGGGATTACGAAGTTGTTGCATGGATTGGATACAACAGCTCAGGTGATATCGCACCGATGGCCCTGGGTGCATTCGGTGTCGGCTTTACTGATCAACTCAATGAAGCGCTGGTGAACTCTCCAGGTATGACCGATGAGATTCGAGGAATTATTGAAGGTTCCCCTGATGGAAGTGTCTTTGCGCGCTTTGGAAATCATCAAGAACATTACGCTGAAATCAATCGCGACTTTCCAGCCAATGACGGAGATTTCTCATGGTTATTCCAGCTTCGCTTTGAGGCTGATCCAGATGAGATGTTTGCGATGGTCGAAAAAGAGTTCGGAATTGATGACTACATTGTTGGTGCATACGCGCTGAATATGCGCGGCAAGAAGACTCTTGCGTTGAAGATGCTGGATTTGTTAGAGAAGAAGTTCGGTAAAGAACTCGGTGAATATCAACGCCGCGATGCGCAGACTCTTCGCAGCATCGAGCCGGGCTTTATCCCACAGGCATTTCAATGTTCACGTATGGGTATTGCTCTTCAATCTGAAGGCGATCGCTTTAGGAATGAAGGAGAAATCGAGCTTGCCCTTGATTGCTATTTAGATGCAGCGATGGAGGGCAATCCCAATGCGCTCGGTTCATATACCTGGGCACTTCTGCTGGCAGGAAATTGCGAGGAAGCGATTGAGGGATTCGAGAGGACGAAGAGCCACGCCATCGATGCCTTTAGAGAAGGAAAGATGAAGGCAAGTGATTTTGCGATGAAGACAGTTTGGTCTGAAATCGCCAACGCTGAATCAAATTATGCCCTTGCTAAGTTAGGTGCTGGCGCAAAGCTCGGCGATGCAATTGCAATCTGGGAGCCAAACTTATGGACCGGCCATACTGAGACGCGTTTCTTCTTAGCGATGGCTCAACATAAAGTCGGTGAATACGAGGGGCGCGATGTCACTCTAGCTGGCATGAGCAATGAGCAGTGGAGTGAGATGAAGGATGAGATGAAGGATATGAGCCGTAATGCTCATGGATTCTTTAAATCTTGGTGCTCTGACGGTGTTGACTTCGTGAAGCAGTTCAAGCGCTAGCTTTTAAGGAAGTAACTCGCGACCGGCTGCGTAGTGGCGGCTGATAACTGCTGCATCAAGTGCTGAGTTAAAGAGTGCAATCTCATCTAGAGCTGCATATGAACCCGGATAAATTCTTGGACAGTTCCCAGAACCTCCAGGACAGGCATTCACGGGATATGAAAGCGTTCGCCCAAAGTGAATATCAGCATTTGTGCCTACACTCTTTGAGTTGAACGCCGCCTGTCCTACGAGTTGTCCATCAAGGTATAAATTCTGAATTGCCCCATTTACAACCCAAGCAAAGTGATGGAATTTTCCATCGTAGAGATTATTTGCCAGCGGAGCACCATTTACAATATTGAAACGTTCCTCGTTAGTAGAGGAAAATTCTCCCGATATTGTTCCATTTGGACGAAGTGTAAGTAGCAGGTGGGTAAAGTTACGTGTCACATAAAAAATGGTTTCTGGCTCACTAACGCCTCTAGAAGAAATCCAACCCGAAACCGTGAACTTGTAGTCGGAGAATAAATCCGTTGCCTGTTGGAAATAGAATCCAGAGTTATTTGAACCATTTGATAGGAATCCATCAGTCACACCATTTCCAGTGCTCACCGATGCGGAGTTACCCAGAAACAGACTGCTACCGAGTGTAAGCGGAGTGCTACCTGAGTTTCCAAGTACGCCATTCATGCGGAAGTAGTAGGTAGGAGCATCTTGTAAGACGTTTTGTGAGTAAGCAATGGCATAGATGTTGGTTGTAAGTGGGGCAGAGGTCGAGCTAAAGCGTGTATCTGGAGTGATTCCAGTAAAGACCGGAGTAACTCGGAATCGATAAGAAGTACCTGGGGTTAAGCCAGTAACCGTTGCTGAAGTAAGTGTGCTGTTAGCACGAACGAATTCATTCCAGGTTGTGCCATCTGTTGATACATCTACTTTGTATGTAGAGAGACCTGACGTCATTGCAGGTGCGGTCCAAGCCAGTGCAAGTGATGTATTGCTTCCTGTGATCTTTGAGGCAACAGCGTTTGTCACCGTTGGGCTACCTGTAGTGACCGCGGCTGTTGTTGCCTGGCCTGCGATATCAAAGGTAGCGCTAAAGCTTGGTGTAATTCGGAATCGATATGAGGTTCCGAAGGTAAGTCCTGTTACCGATGCAGAAGTTGTGGTTGAAGCGGTGCGCTCAAAGGTTGTCCAAGTATTTCCATCTGTAGATACTTCGATGCGATAGTTATCGAGGTTTGTGGTGATTGTTGGA
>JAIXYD010000188.1 GCA_027490415.1 Streptomycetaceae bacterium | reverse complement strand
GCAAACTTTGCATTACTTTCTTGAAGTTCTTTCTCTGGATCTGATCCCGAAACGATTCCGCAACCAGCAAAGATGCGAATAGTTTTATCGGTGACCTGACCACAGCGGAGTGCGATTCCGAGCTCGCCATCTCCACGTGCATCAATCCAGCCCACTGGTCCCGCGTAGCGACCGCGGCTCATACCTTCGATGGATGTAATGACCTTCGAAGCTAGATGAGTTGGGGTTCCACAGACTGCAGCAGATGGATGAAGTCTGGAGAGAAGTGAGAACGCATCGACATCGATTTTTGACTCGATCAGTGCACCTGTTACATCGGTTGCAAGGTGCATGACATTTGCAAGGTGCAAAACAAATGGAGATTCAGGAACGTTTGTGGATGTACAAAACGGTTCGAGGGCATCTGCAACAGATCTGACTGCGTATTCATGTTCTTCGAGATCCTTTGAGGATCGTGCAAGTGAGGCTGCAAGCGCTAAATCTTTATCATCATCACCAGTCTTGCTAATTGTTCCGGCCAAAACGCGAGAGGTAACCATGCCGCGAGTGAGGCGGAGCAAGAGTTCGGGTGTTGCACCGACAAGGTTATCGACGGCAAAGACCCAGGTAGATGGGTACTGCTCACTGAGATGGTTAAGGATCGGGCGGATATCAATGGAGCGATCAGTGACTGCAACTAAGTCACGCGCTAAAACAACTTTTTCCAGCTCGCCGATTTCGATTTCACCTTTGGCTGTTGCTACGCGTGACATCCACTCATTTGGCGTAAGTGAGCCATCCGCCCATACAAACTCTGCGTGGTTAAGGTCAGGAGCTTTCTTTGGCAGGTAAGGCTGAGCCTTATCGCCAATCCAAGTCATCCATGAAACTCCAGAACGTGTACCGACAACGACTTGTGGAATAACAAGTACTGACTCTTCATTTTCATCGAATGAGAAAGATGTAAAAAGAATTGGTCCGGTTCCACTGATGTTCAGTGTGTTAACAACGTTGAAGGTTGCAAGCTGTGCTTGCCACCAGTCACGTGCATCCCTAAAGCGATTTGGTCCACTTACCGTTGTCTTTGCATATTGTCCCCAACCCACAACACCTTGACCGCCGCGAACCCAAGAGAGGGCATCACTTTCAGGAAGTAGATCCAGAAGTGGCAGGTGGGATGAGACCTTTGAGGTTGTTACTGGAATAAGGGAAGTCATAGAAATTTAGGCGTTGAGTTTTCGCGAAATTCTCTTCCAGATCAGTGGAAGTGAGGTTGCAGTGATTGCAATTTTAAGTGCTTCGCCAAAAATAAATGGTGTCAGTCCAGCTGCGATGGTCTGTGACCACGTCATATCTAAACTGTAGTGAAGCCAGGTAAGACCGAATGCAAAGATGATCACGCTTCCAAGAATGAGCATCGGAAACGATGTGCGGAATTTCTGATCTGCTTTTTTATCGGCGAGGTAACCAATAACAAAAGTCGCAACTAACATTCCAATGAGATATCCACCGGTTGCGCTGGTGATTCGCGCAAGGCCGTGGTTTGGCAGAGTTGCAGATGGAGCAAAGAGCGGCGCACCAGCAATTGCTGCTAGTAGGTATGTAGAAAAGGTTGCAGTGGCAAGGCGAGCGCCGTATGTAGTTGCGATAAGAAAGACGCCAAGGGTCTGACCTGTGACAGGAACAGGTGAGCCCGGAACTGGGATCGCAATCTGGGCGAGCGCGGAGAGGAAAAGCACTCCACCAACAAGGAAGAGGGATTGCGTTAACGCCGAAGATGCTGGGAAAACCGCAGTACGCAGCGTTTGCGTTGTTGCTTTGCTTGAGGTCATCTCACGCATCCCATCTAGTTCTTCAAACCGTATTCGAAGTTGTGGATAAGCCTACTCTGAGCGAGAATAAGGGGATGTCGCGAGCGAATATGGATAAGAATCCGCAGGAAGTAGCTGCGATGTTCGATGGAGTTGCTCGTCGCTATGACATCGTCAACGATATTTTGAGTCTTGGTCGAACCAAGGCTTGGCGCAAAGCCGCCACCAAGATCATCGCACCAGCCCCTGGGATGAAGATTCTGGATATGGCGGCAGGGACCGGCTCAAGTTCGGCCCCCTTGGCTGCAGCCGGGGCAGATGTGACCGCCGCCGATTTCTCAGCAGGCATGATCGCTGCCGGCAAAAAGGTTCGCCCGGATCTGACCTTTGTGAAGTGCGATGCCCTCAACCTTCCTTTCGAAGATAAGGCCTTTGACCTCTTTACTATCTCTTTTGGCCTACGCAATACCCAGAACACCGCTAAGGCCCTGGCTGAGGCCCGCCGCGTGGTCAAGCCAGGGGGACGCCTGGTCGTGGTCGAGTTTTCCAGCCCCACCTTTGCCCCATTTAGAGCGATCTATATGAATTATTTGATGCGCGCCCTGCCCTTTATCGCCCGCAAGACCTCTTCAAACCCTGATGCCTATATCTACCTGGCCGATTCGATTCGGGCATGGCCTGATCAGAAGGCGCTCGCTGCCCAGATTGTTGATGCGGGCTGGACCCAGGTGGGTTGGAAGAATCTGACCGGCGGAGTTGTGGCAATTCACATGGCTGTAGCGCCGTAGCCGTTCTGCTGCACTGTCTACCACCACCTAGACTTACGCCCCGTGAGCGCTAATCCATACGTCCCGATCCTGATTCTCTTTGCACTCGGCTTTGGCTTTGCAGCCTTCTCTGTCGGCATCGCAGCAGTCACCGGACCTGCTCGCTACAACCGCGCAAAGCAAGAAGCGTACGAGTGCGGAATCGAACCTTCACCGCAAGCTCTCGAAGGTGGACGCTTTCCAGTTAAGTACTTCCTTACAGCAATGCTCTTCATCGTCTTTGATATTGAAATCGTCTTCCTCTATCCATGGGCTGTCACATTTGATCAGCTCGGACTCTTTGGATTAGTTGAAATGGCGATCTTTATTGGAACGGTCTTTATCGCTTTTGCATACGTCTGGCGACGTGGTGGATTGGAATGGGATTAAGCCATGGGTCTTGAAGATAAATTACCAAGCGGAGTTCTTCTCTCAACAGT
>JAIXYD010000026.1 GCA_027490415.1 Streptomycetaceae bacterium | reverse complement strand
GCGGTGACGAGAGTTCCGAAAAGTGCACCGAAACCAATCATTACAAACCAGTGTGCGATTCCTGTAGCGGTGAAGTTGAGCATCTTTGTATGGCCCAAAACTTCTTTAAGCATGTTCGCTAGTCGAGCGCTCTTGTCGTTGCCTCGTGTGGGATCTGGCTGCGCCTTCTTATACGTCGCAAGCAGCTGGCGTACCCGCACTGTAAGTAAGGCCAACGCGATAACGGTGATTCCGTAAGCCAGGCTGGCCAAGATGATCTGTAGAGGCGACATGAGCGAAAGGTTATCTCTCCACCTCGCAATAGGCGGCGTGGGATGACGGGAATAAATGGGTTGAGAGCCCTGTTCTACCCCTTGGAAACCTGAGTCGCATCGACTCAATCTCTTGTGTAGGATGGACTCAGGTTTAACCACCTCGACCTCATAGCGAGCTCGAGAGAGTTACTAAATGTAAGAAAAAGGAGTCACAATCATGGCCAGAGCAGTCGGAATCGACCTCGGAACAACAAATAGCTGCGTCAGCGTCCTTGAAGGCGGCGAGCCAACGGTTATCGCCAACGCCGAAGGCGCTCGCACCACCCCATCGATCGTCGCCTTTGCCAAGAACGGCGAGGTCCTCGTCGGTGAAGTCGCAAAGCGCCAGTCGGTCACAAACGTCGAACGCACCATCCGCTCAGTCAAGCGCCACATGGGCACCAACTGGACAATGGATATCGATGGCAAGAAGTACACACCACAAGAAATTTCTGCCCGTATTCTGCAAAAGCTTAAGCGCGATGCAGAGGCATACCTTGGTGAAACTGTTACTGATGCGGTCATCACTGTTCCTGCGTACTTCTCTGATGCAGAACGTCAAGCAACTAAGGAAGCTGGCGAAATTGCCGGACTTAATGTTCTTCGAATTATTAACGAGCCAACAGCGGCAGCGCTTGCATACGGTCTTGATAAGGCTGATCAAGAGCAGACAATTCTCGTCTTCGACTTAGGCGGTGGAACATTCGACGTTTCACTTCTTGAAATCGGAGATGGTGTTGTTGAAGTAAAAGCAACCGCCGGCGATAACCACCTTGGTGGAGATGACTGGGATCAAGCACTTGTTGATTACCTAGTACAAACATTCGGATCTAAAAACGGTATCGATCTCACAAAAGATAAGATGGCGATGCAACGTATTCGTGAAGCTGCTGAAAAAGCAAAGATCGAACTTTCATCATCACAGCAAGCTGCTGTTAACTTGCCATACATCACTGTTGATGCCGAAAAGAATCCACTTTTCTTGGATGAAACAATTACTCGTGCGCAGTTCCAGCAACTCACTGCAGATTTACTCGATCGTTGCAAGAAGCCATTCCAGCAAGTACTTAAGGATTCTGGAATCGCAATCTCGGCAATCAAGAGCGTAGTTCTTGTTGGTGGATCAACTCGTATGCCAGCAGTTGTAGATCTCGTTCGCGATCTCACTGGTGGAAAGGAACCAAATAAGGGCGTAAACCCTGATGAAGTTGTTGCAGTTGGTGCATCACTTCAAGCTGGCGTTCTAAAGGGTGAAGTAAAGGATGTTCTCCTTCTTGATGTCACACCACTCACACTTGGTATCGAAACCAAGGGCGGTGTTATGACACGCATGATCGAGCGCAACACAACAATCCCTACAAAGCGCAGCGAGATCTTCACAACAGCTGATGACAATCAGCCTGCTGTACAGATTCAGGTCTATCAGGGTGAGCGCGAAATGGCTGCCTACAACAAGAAATTAGGCATGTTCGAGCTTGCAGGTATCGCACCAGCACCTCGTGGAGTTCCACAGGTTGAAGTGACATTTGATATCGATGCAAACGGAATCGTTCATGTCTCTGCAAAAGATCTAGCAACCGGAAAAGAGCAGAGCGTCACAATCAGTGGTGGCTCAGCACTTTCAAAGGACGAGATCGATCGCATGATGGCAGATGCTGAGGCCCACGCTGAAGAAGATAAGAAGCGTAAGGAAGAAGCAGAGATCCGTAACACCGGAGACTCACTTGTCTATCAAACTGAAAAGTTCATCGCTGATAATGCAGATAAGTTCACAGAAGGTGAAGCTCTCGACAAGAAGAACGAAGTTGAAGCAGCACTTGCTGAACTGAAGACATCACTCGGCGGAGCTAACTTTGATGCGATCAAGAGCGGAACAGAAAAGGTTTCAACTCTTTCACAAGCACTTGGTGCACTGATGTATGCAGCAGCAGGCGCTGCGGCTACTGATGCAGCTGGTGAAGATGGCGTCGAAGATGCAGAGGTCATTGACGAAGGCAGCAACTAATGTCTGAAGATCTCGTCACTGAGGTTGCAGATGTAACTGAAGAGAGTATCGCCGAACCGGGTCAGGCAACTGACCCGGTAGGTGCACTTACTGCAGATTTGCAGCGCCTCCAAGCAGAGTATGCAAATTACAAAAAGCGCGTAGAGCGCGATCGTTCACTCGCCCATGAACTTGCAATCAGCTCTGTGCTTATTGAATTACTTCCGGTTCTTGACGATATCGAGCGTGCACAATTACATGGCGAACTCACCGGTGGTTTCAAGGCTGTTGCAGATCAAATTGCAACTACTACCGAACGCATCGGGCTCACCAAGTATGGGCAAGAGGGCGATCTCTTTGATCCACAAATTCATGAAGCGTTGCTTCATGACACATCCGCCGATGTCACCACATCAACTGCAACAAAGATTTTGCAGCCAGGATATAAATTTAAAGATCGCATCCTTCGCCCAGCACGCGTTGGTGTGACAGATCCAGAAGAAACACCCGCCACGGAATAATTTATGGCCGCCAAAGATCTCTATGAGAAGGACTTCTACGCAATTCTCGGCGTCGATAAAAAAGCTTCAAGCGACGAGATAAAGAAGAAGTACCGCTCTTTGGCGCGCGAATTACACCCAGATAAAACCAAGGGCGATGACGCACTCGAAGAGAAATTCAAGGCGGTCTCTGAGGCCTACGACATCCTTTCGGATTCAAAGAAGCGCGCTGAATATGATGAAGCGCGCTCACTCTTTGAACGAGGCGGATTCCGTGGACCTATGGGTGGCCATGGTGGTGGCGGTGATTTCTCCGATCTCTTCGGCGGCGGATCTCCTAATGACATCTTTGCAAACTTATTTGGCGGAGGCGGAGTACGTCGCGGTCCACGTAAAGGACAAGATTTACAGACCGAGGCAACAATTACATTTAAAGAATCAGTTATGGGAACAACGCTTGGATTAAAAATTCCTGGCGATGATGGCAAGACACAAACAATTACAGCTCGCGTTCCTGTAGGGATTAACGATGGTGCAAAGATTCGCGTCAAAGGAAAAGGAGCACCAGGTGAAGCTGGACCTGGTGATCTCTTCATCTTGTTGCATGTAAAACCGCATCCAATATTTTCACGTAAGGCAGAGAACATTCTTCTTACTCTGCCCGTCACATTTGTTGAAGCAACACTTGGTGCAGATATCAAAGTTCCAACACTTGATGGAGAAGAAGTCACTGTACGACTTGCACCTGGAACACCTAATGGACGCACGCTTCGCGTCAAGGGTCGTGGAATTAAAAAAGGATCTGTCACTGGAGATCTCTTGGCAACTATTGAAGTGCAGGTTCCACAGAAGATTGAAGGCGAAGCCAGCGAAGCACTTAAGAAATTTGCTGAAGCCACATCCAGCCATGATGTGCGATTGGAATTTAGAGCGAAGGCATCACAATGAGTGACGACAAGCGCGAAGAGATTGATGAAGAAGCAGGACTTTACGTAATCTCTGTTGCTGCAGAACTTTCAGGCCTTCACCCTCAAACACTTCGTCAATACGATCGCATAGGACTAGTTTCTCCATCGCGCACCGTTGGTCGCAATCGCAGATATTCATTGCGCGATATCGCATCTCTTCGCACTATCCAGAGACTTATCGGTGAGGGAATTAATCACGCAGGCATTAAGAGAATTATTGAACTTGAATCTGCGATGGCAAATATGGCGCTCGAAGTTGCAAAACTTCGCATAGAGGTAGATGCGCTTTTGTCGGAGAACCCACCAAAGTCACTGGAAGTACGGAAGAAATCACAAGTAATTATCTATAAAGAAGATAATTAACTCTTTATTGCGTTTATTCGACCTTTCCAATTGTTTAAAGTTTTCTCCGCTGGCGAACCTAGAACTTTTTCAAGAACAGTTGAGTAAACATCTCTAAAGTCTGTAGTTACAGCCAAATCTCCGTCGACAAGCTTTGATAGCGAAGGCTGATCACCATAGAAACCACCAGTGACGCGATCGCCGATAAGAAAGACAGGACCAGAAGTTCCATGATCAGTTCCTTCAGAACCATTTGCTTTTACACGTCGGCCAAACTCGCTGTACACCAAAACTGTGATGTCTTTTGATCGCCCAGATGCCTTCATCTGACTTAAAAAAGTCGTAATACCCTTTGAGACAGTTCCCAAGAGAAGCGCTTGCGCATTCGCTTCATTTGCATGAGTATCAAATCCACCGAGTGAAACTGACCACGCACGAGTTGGAGCACCTGCTGCAATAAGTTTTGCAACAACATTGAGTTGCTGAGAAAGGTTTGAATCTCCTCCAGCGTTACCGCCAGAAATAGTTGGTAAATCTTCAGCAACTGGTGCAGGTTTAGCCAATATCGGTTGCACATTTCCTGAAACGTTAAAGAGATTTCGCATTGATGTTGCAGCAGCTGCCATCAAAGGATTATCAGTTGGTGATGGCACTGATAAGCGTTGGCATGCGGTTCCGATAACCCCTTGAGGGATGGAAAGTCCACCCAAAGGAAGGGCTGAGCCACTTTGTTTTGCTCCCACTAACAGCGGAGGCAGAACTCCACCCAAACTAATTGCAGTCATCGGATCTATCGCTTGTGTATCAAGCCAACGTCCAAGCCATCCGGTATTGAGGTGAGCGGCAGGAGAACCTGTCTGCCAGATCGCCATCGAAGAAAAGTGCGAGCGATCTGGTTTTGGATAACCAACACCGCGAACAATTGCAACTTTATTTGCATCCCATAAAGATTTAATTCCAGTCATCGAAGCGTTGAGAGCAAGGTCTGATGAAAGAGGGAGCAACGTCTCTGGTTTATATGTCAAACCTGGTCGCGCGTTGTAGTACGCAGAATCTTGAAATGGAATAACAGTATTGAGTCCATCATTTCCACCATAAAGTGTGACAACAACAAGTATCGGAGTTCCAAGTGGAAGTGGTCTAGTAATTGCTGCTTCTGCAATCTGATCAACAGTGAGCATCGGTGTAGCCGCTGCGGCCACTACACCTGAATATTTGAGGAACTGTCTGCGAGTAACTGCAGTCATTCCTAACTCTTGGCCGGGTACGCGAGGTAGTTCGATCATTGGCTCACCACATATTCTGGGCTACAGACGGCGGTCACTAAAAGTCTTTGCGGGTTATCGCGCACAGCGCGCATTGCATACGCAGTGCGAGAACTCCACCCGACAACTCCTAATAAATCAGCGAGATACTCTGGTCGACGTACTGGAGAGATCGAGCTCAATTCACCGAGATCTGCTTCAGCGATTATCGATGTAGCGAAAGAGAGCCGGTATTGGGCGCTAGCTGAGCTCAACCACGCTTGATCGACTGGCCATCCGCCAACATTTGGAGGAGAGAAAGGAACCTGCGAAAGCTTTTCTAGAAAACCAACGAGCTTTGTGGGTGAAGGTAATTTAGAGGGTGTAATTGTTAGCGCGCGGCAGATCCCAATAAACCATTCAACAGGTGACTTCACCATCGAATATTGCTCTTGCGAAAATGCAGACCCTTCGATCAACGACTTCATCAGCGTATAAATATCGCGGTTTGCAAACGCTTTGATCATTGGATGATCCTGGGGAAGCGGCTCTTGTGAGGAGACAAAGCGATACCAGATTCGCTCTGCGATAAAGAGCGCAGAATCATTTTGTGCGACTAAATGTGTAATAACTTCTTCAGGACTCATTACGCCTGTCTTGCCTAAAACCGTTACTGGAGCAGTATCTCTACGGCGCGCGTTGTATGTCACAACTCCATTTGTTCGAGAAACTTGATAACCTGTAAATGCTCGTGCTAATTCTTTAACATCTTTTTCGGTATAACGATTTACGCCAAGAGTAAACAACTCCATCATCTCTCTCGAGAAGTTTTCATTTGGAGCTTTGGCAGTGTTTTCTTGTCCGTCTAACCACACTTGTAACGCACCATCAAAGAACATTGCTTTTGAAAAATCTGAAAAGTTGCCGAGGGCATACTTTCGCATCGT
>JAIXYD010000144.1 GCA_027490415.1 Streptomycetaceae bacterium | reverse complement strand
TCCATGCGGTTGGCAGGTAGAGCTTGCGGAATTCCATGAGCGCCGGTGCGTGGATTATGAGCTTTGTAATTCCAGTTGCTCTCTTTAGTCCACAGACGATTCAGGCAGGCAAATTGGTAGCTGCCCCAGTTGTACTCGGTGGCCATGATTTGGCGCGCCACATACTTGGCGCCACTTGGTGTTCTTGCCATTTCGACTTGGCGAGTAACGGTTGCAACCAGCGCCATCTCGGAGGCGAAGAGCGATTGCGCAAAATCTAATTGTGAGTAGAGAGGTGCACCCTCTGAGAGGTCGACGACTGAGGCGCGAATATTGGTCGCCTCCGGCAAGGTCAGCCGGGTGGTCTCAGGAAAATCCAGACCGTAGGCAGTTGGTTGGGCACTTGCTAGAAGAATCAGGGTCGCAACAAGAGTCCATAGCCCGGCAACTTTACGTCGCGGCTTAGCAAGAAATACCTGCATCGCTGCCCTCCTGTTCTCTCTTCTTGTTCTTACGACATACCCTCATCGCCCTCAATTTTTTTGGAATAGAGGGCCATATAGGGAAGGGGAATGGCTCTAGGGTGGCAAGGGTGAGGGCGATCGGCAAATTTGAACACGCATGGATCAAAAATTCTCAGAAAAGTGACTGGTTGTGGATAGGTAAAAGTGCTGGTCAGAATGGGGGAAGTCCGAATTGCCCTATTTGTCGCTGTGATCTTTAAAGAGGGCCTTTTTGGCCAGGGTTAGGCGATCGGCCCCTCGAGCATCTCGGTGACCAGAGCCGCGATCGGCGAGCGCTCTGATCTGGTCAAGGTGACATGGGCAAAGAGAGGGTGGCCTTTGAGGGTTTCCACGACGGCGACGACTCCGTCATGGCGACCGACGCGCAAGTTATCGCGCTGGGCAACATCGTGGGTCAGGACGACTCGTGAACTCTGCCCGATTCGTGACAAGACCGTCAGCAGAACTCCGCGTTCTAGGGATTGGGCTTCATCGACGATGACAAAGCTGTCATGCAATGAGCGACCGCGGATGTGGGTCAACGGCAAAACTTCAATCAACCCGCGAGCGATGATTTCATCGATCACTGCCTGGCTCACCAATGCGCCCAAAGTGTCAAAGACTGCCTGGGCCCAGGGCGACATCTTCTCGCCTTCGCTGCCGGGAAGATATCCGAGCTCTTGTCCGCCGACGGGATAGAGCGGACGGAAGATCACAACCTTTTTATGAAGTCGCTTCTCCATCACCGCTTCAAGGCCGGCGCAGAGTGCAAGGGCAGATTTTCCAGTTCCAGCCCGGCCGCCGAGTGAGACGATGCCGATCTCTTCATCGAGCAAAAGGTCAAGTGCAATCCGTTGTTCGGCGCTCCGTCCATGAAGTCCAAAGGCGTTGCGATCTCCGCGCACCAATCGAAGTTGTTTATCGGAAGTGACTCGGGCGAGCGCGCTTCCTTTCTCTGAGTGCAAGACGACTCCGGTATGTACCGGTAAGGAATGGGCAGATTCATGATCGGCGCGATCGCTGGAATAGAGCTCATCGATGACGCTATGTCCGACATCGACCTCTTCGATTCCAGTCCATCCGCTATTCGAGACCAGCTCAGCTAAATACTCTTCAGCGCGAACTCCGACAGATGATGCTTTTACGCGAAGTGGAAGATCTTTGGTTACTAGGACTACATCTTTTCCATCTGACATGAGGTTTTTCGAGATGGCAAGAATGCGTGAATCATTAGTCCCATCGCGCAGGAATCCATGGGGCAAGGTGCTCAGATCTGTGTGGTTGAGTTCAACTGAGAGCGTTCCGCCTTCAGGAGTGATGGTGAGGGGCTGATCGAGTCGACCGTGTTCGACGCGAAGATCATCGAGTGCGCGAAGAGCTGCGCGGGCAAAGTAGCCAAGTTCTGGATGATCTCGTTTGGTCTCAAGCTCTCCGATAACTGCGATCGGAATAATGACTTCGTGCTCTTCAAAGCGGAGCAGGGCTCCAGGATCAGCTAGGAGCACGCTGGTATCTAAAACGTATGTCTTACGCGGTGGGTGTGCCAACGGTGAGAACTCACATTTCTTTAATTGTTCTAGAAGGGATCACGCTTCGAATAGCAATAGATTAGAACTGCAACTGCTTTTGTAGTGGCGACACGCCAGATACCCAAGATTACAAATGGGTGAATAACTACTTACCCGTGTCTACTTACCCGTACCTATTTACCCGTACCTATTTACCTAGTCGACGGTGGCGTTGTGAATACGAGCGAAGGGCGCGAAGGAAATCAACGCGACGAAAATCTGGCCAATACGCTTCACAGAAATAGAACTCGGAGTGCGCGCTCTGCCATAACAAGAAGCCACCAAGTCGTTGCTCCCCCGATGTACGGATCAATAGTTCGGGATCTGGCTGGCCAGCGGTATAGAGATACTTGGAAATCGCTTCCGCATCAAGATCAGCTGCTGCCGCTGCAATCTCTTTGCCTTGAGCTGCCGCCTCATTCATATAGCTTTTGACCGCATCGACAATCTCGCGCCGTCCGCCATAACCAATGGCCACATTTACTTCCAGAGTCCCCGGATGTGTTGGCAGCGATGAAAGCTTTTCTTGTAACCACGGCGGCAAGAGATCTAAAGCCCCCACAGCTTTTATCGTCCAACGCCCAGTCCCAGCTAATTGATCAACGCTGTCACCAATGACAGCAAGAAGTGAATCGAGCTCTTCGGGTGTTCGCTTGAAGTTATCGGTTGAAAGCATCCACAACGTGACAACTTTTACTTCAGCTTCTTCGCACCATCCGAGAAAATCAATGATCTTATCGGCACCACGGCGGTGACCTTTAGGATCTGAAGGGTTCGGGTTACTCATTGCCCATCTGCGATTGCCATCAAGAATGACACCCACGTGTTGCGGAGTCTGAGAAAAATCTAGGTCGCGAACAATCCGCCATTCATAGAATGGGTAGAGCCAGCCTTTGATCTCTTTACGAAGTTTGTTGTACAACTTTGCGCTCCAAAACAAAAGAAGCCACTGGCAGAGTTCCTGCAAGAATCATCCAAATCAGACCTGACATGCTCTTGCGCATTTTCACACTTAATTGCAGGGCCGCTAAGACATAGAAGATGTAGAGGGCGCCATGAACGTGAGTAATCCAGACCATCTCTGGCCAGGTTCGATCAAGGTTGAAAATGTACTTGGCTGGCATATAGAAGAACCAGAGAATCAGAGATAAGACGCCACAGATCAGGGCCATAGCTCGAAAACGAAGAACAGCGTTTTTCATGCGCCCAACTTATCGCTTTCTTCGCGCCTGCGGTAGAAAGGTAGATAGAGCACGATTGCAGCCATCAACCACCAGATGATCACGTACGAGATGTGTTGCCAGTAATAGCCACCGACCTTTGATTCAGGGGGTGCAAGTTCAATGCGATCGCGAATGATCGGTCCATCGCTCACACTCTCTTGGGTGGCAAGTAGGAATCCGTCATAGAGATCAAAATCTGTCAGCGAAACAATGACGCTGCTATCAAGGCGCGAAATCACCCCTGGTGCATTACGTGAAATATCTTCAAATTGTCGGGGTTGCACAATCGCCTGCAGATCAACCCCGGTAGACATGGCCACTTGTGGCTCTACTAGACGGTCTTTCCAATATCCGCGCAAGACCAAGATCGCACTTTTTTCATCAACCTGCATCAGCGCAACTTCCCAATCTGATCTATTTTTTGCGAGATCGGTTTGATTAGGTGCACGAAAAGTCTGGATGTAATTTCCGCGAAGCTGAACTTTCTTTCCAACGCTACGCGAATCTAAAGATGTTGCTGGAGATGCAAGCTCTGAAAGTTGGTAGATAGTTGAATCAGGAATAATCTTCTTTGAATCTTGTAACTCATTGGCGCGATCAAGCTGCCACAAACCAAGAAAGATAAAAACCGCTACAAGTGTGAGAACTGCAACGGTCTTACCAAGTACTTTAAATACCACCGTTATTTTCGCGATCCTTCATCTTGCCGTAGCGCTTATAGAAACTGCGCAGCAAGAGCGCAACTGAGATACAGAGAATCAAAACTGTGAGCGATCCGGCCCAACCCATATCTACTTCATTTTCCATGCGATAATTCTCCCATGTCGAAGCCTGATG
>JAIXYD010000096.1 GCA_027490415.1 Streptomycetaceae bacterium | reverse complement strand
TGTCTCACATGCCAATTTTGAAGTTCCCCTAGGGAGCATCTGTGGCTTTGTCGGCCCTAACGGCGCTGGCAAAACGACAACAATTCGAATGTTGCTTGGCCTGATCTCACCTACTGGTGGCACCGGACAGATCCTCGGTCACTCGATTAACGATCCAAATGAGTACCTCAAGCATGTTGGTGCGATGATCGAAGGCCCAGCCTTTTATCCAGCGCTATCCGGTGCGGAGAATCTTCACGTACTAGCAACACTAGGCGGCTTTAGCCACGAGCGTGTTGGCGAGGTGCTTGCAACTGTTGGGCTTGCAGATCGTGCGCAGTCAAAGTTCAAGACATATTCATTAGGAATGAAGCAGCGCTTAGGAATTGCAGCAGCTTTGTTGCCAGATCCAAAGATTTTGATTCTTGACGAACCAACTAACGGGCTTGATCCTGAAGGCATACAAGAGATTCGCGATCTACTGCGCGGTTTGGCCGATAAGGGAACAACTGTTTTCGTCTCTTCACATCTATTGTCTGAACTAGAGATCATCAGCGATTACATTGTGATGTTACGTAAAGGCGAAGTTGTTTTCGCCGGTCCTATTCAGCAACTCTTTGAAGCACAACAACCATTTATGTTGGTCCGTGCAGAGAACGCAAGCGATCTAGATAAAGTTGTTGCGATTGCAGTTGCCGATGGACATAAAGCCCACATTCAATCTGGAGTTGCTCACATTGAGGGACCAGCCGATTGGGCAGGAACGCTCAATAAGAAGGCATTTGAAGCTGGCATTGTTTTAACTCAACTTTCGCCACAGCTACCAAATCTTGAAGAGACCTTCTTTGAGATGACAGGAGATAAGAAATGATTCGTGTCATAAGAGCCGAATGGCGCAAATTACGTAGACCGACCTTGTTTCTGGGGACCATTGGTGCTGCGCTCTTCTTTACTGGTCTGTTTACATCTCTGCTCTACCTACTTATTGATTCACCTCGCGGAAATTCAGATCCAGCAAACCCAATTTCTCGCGAGATGCTCTCATCCTTCGGCGGATCAGTTATTGGATTCTCGAACGTAGCGGGCTTGCTAGGCATTATTGCCTACTGCGTTTTTGCCGCGCAGACTGCGCAGGAATATACATATGGAACATTGCGCAACCTTTTAGTGCGTCAACCTGGACGTTTACGTCTTCTGGCAGGCAAGTTGATTTCGATGAAGATATTTGCCCTCATCATGGTCTTAATCTCTGGTGTTGTTTCGATTCTGATCTCATACTTCCTGGCACCAGGAGCAAAGGTAGAACGATCACTCTGGTTCACTTCAGACGGTTGGACACAGATTTTTCAGACAAATGTAAATGTGGCAATCTCAGTAGTTGGCTTTGGATTAATCGGAATGATCATGGGGCTGTTGCTTCGTTCTCCAATTAGTTCAATAGCAATCGGCGTACTTTGGATTCTCATCATCGAAAACTTACTGGGTGCGGTCAAAAGCTCAACACTCGAGTGGCTTCCAGGAAGCCAATTGAATGTCATCGCGTTGGGTGGCACACCACAAGTGAGCTACACACATGGAATGACCCTGGCTGCGATATATATCGGAGTTGGTGCACTGATTGCCTCCATACTTTTTTCCCGAAGAGATGTAGCCAACTAGCGACACTTACTCTTTTAACAGGAATTACTAAGGTTCCTGATTTATCGTGAGCAGTTGTAATGAAGGGCTCACTGTGAAAACTCGTCGTACTTTGGTCGCTATTGCCATGATTTTTGGCTTAGCTCTATCGGCAACGCCTGCCATCGCAGCGACGCCGAAACCGACACTTGCACAGATTGAAGCTGCCAAAAAAGCGGAAGCTGCAAAGAGAAAAGCTGCCGAAGCCGCCGCAAAGAAATTAGCAGCAGCTAATCAAACTCTTCGAACACTGACAGCGAAAGCAAATGCTGCGCAAGCACTCTTCACGGCTGCAAAGAAAGAATTAGCAATCGCAACCGCTGCTGCAGTCGAAGCCGCAAAGAAAGCTCAAGAAGCGGCGGCAGAAGTTTCTGCAACGCACGCAGTCATCGGCAAACTCGCCAGCAACGCCTACATCATGGGTGGAAGTTTTTCAGATATTCAACCTTTGCTTAGCGCTAACGGGCCACAAGATTTAATTGACCAGATTTCGATTCTCGATAATTTAGGAAGCAAGAACACTGTTGCACTCGGTCGCTTTAAAGCAGCTGAAGTAGTAGCGCGAGCGGCAAAGAAAGTCGCCGATGAGGCAAAGATTGCACAAGAGACTGCAACTGCCAAAGTAGCTGCTGCAAAGAAAGTTGCAGATGATGCACGCACCGAGCAACAGAAAGAAGTAGATCGCCTACAGAGTATTCAAGATAAGTTGGCGCGTGATCTCGCAAGTGCTAAGCGTGTCCGAATTACGCTCGAGCAACAACGTGCACTTGCGTTACTGGAAGAGAGCCAAGCAAATACTGCTGCAAACACTGGCGGTCAGAAGAAAGTTTGGCCAGATTTAGGATTTAAGGGTCGATCTACAATTAGATCAACTGAAGCTCAACGTGCAGCTGCTGTCGCATTTGCTAAAAAACAAGTTCTTGCACGTAAGCCATACATCTGGGGATCAGAAGGCCCGAACTCATTTGATTGCTCAGGACTTGTTTATGCCGCCTACAGATCTGCTGGATTGGGATGGCCGAATTGGGATCGCCTTAACTCATCACTTTATGCTGGTTATACAAAACATGTTCCACTCAGTGAGCTAGTTCCAGGCGACCTTCTCTTCTATTCATATAAGGGAACAATCTCCTCAATTCACCACATCACAATCTATGCTGGCGATGGAATGATGTGGGAAGCCAATTCAAAGGGTAAAGGCTTGCTGTACTCAAACATTTACAGCATCAAGGGTCTTATGCCATTTGGTGGTCGGGTCTAGCATTAAGGCATGACCCAGGCAATCGTAGAACTTCGCTCTGCGGTTCGACCTCACTTAGAGAAATTAGCTGCAGGTGACCGCATTCTTGTTGCAGTCTCTGGCGGAGCAGATTCACTTGCGCTAGCTGGCGCTCTTCTCATTGAAGGAAAAGAATTTCTTGTCACATGTATTGGTGTAACCATCGACCATCAACTTCAAGATGGCTCTGAAGTCCAGGCACGTAAAGTGATCAAGCAATTAGAGCGAATTGGATACAGTGAAGTTGTTTCGCAACAAGTTGATGTCGATCAGAGTTCGGGACTTGAGTCCGGTGCAAGAGATGCACGGTATGCCGCATTGCATGCAATCGCCGAACAACGCGGCGCGATCCAGATTTATCTTGGACATACTCGCGATGATCAAGCAGAAAGTGTGCTCTTAGGTTTAGCGCGTGGCTCCGGTGCACGATCACTTTCTGGAAT
>JAIXYD010000012.1 GCA_027490415.1 Streptomycetaceae bacterium | reverse complement strand
ATTATTTGCGCCGAGCAATCATCCTTTCGCCTCACCGAAAAACTCCTCGCAATCAACGCCGAATTCATTCCCAACGATTTCTTTTTAACTCAACGAACACTATTTGCCTCATGGGCAGAATCTCAGAAGTCATACTTAATGGAGAACTTCTATCGCAAGCAACGCGTGCGCCTTAACATCTTGATGGAAGGCGACCAACCTGCAGGTGGTGCGTGGAACTTCGATAAAGACAATCGCCTGCCACCACCAAAGAATTACACCTGGCCCGCCTACCTCGAACACTCACGCGATGAGATCGACACCGAAGTCGCCAAAGAACTCAATATGTCCCCCACCACCACATGGGCCACCACGCGCACAGGTGCACTCGCTCAACTCGATTACTTCATCAAGCATCACTTTGCACACTTTGGTCCCTACGAAGATGCGATGGCACTCGATAGTTGGTCACTTCACCACTCACTACTTAGCCCATACCTCAACAACGGACTTCTACACCCAGCCGAAGTAATCAAAGCTGCCGAGAAAGCATTTAAAACCGGCAAAGTCCCCATTGAATCCGCCGAAGCATTTGTCCGCCAAATCATCGGCTGGCGCGAATACGTCAACGGCATGTATTGGTTCCTTGGTCCTGACTATCGCAACCACAATCAACTTCAAGCAACTCGCAAACTCTTGCCACTCTTTGAAGATCCCAACAAAACACAGATGAACTGCATCAAATCAACTGTCACCGATATCAACGATCGCGCTTGGGTTCATCACATTCCGCGCCTAATGCTCTTAAGCAACCTCGCACTTGTGACCGGCACCAACCCACAAGAGTTCCTCGAGTGGATGCGCCGCGTCTTTATCGATGCCACTGATTGGGTAATGGTCCCCAACATCATCGGCATGGGCGTCCACGCAGATGGCGGCCTCATGATGACAAAACCATACGCAGCAGGCGGTGCCTATATCTCGCGCATGAGCAATTACTGCAAGAGCTGCGTCTATAACCCCAAGCTACGAACCGGTGAAACCGCATGTCCATTTACAACTCTGTACTGGGACTTTCTCGATCGCCACAAAGAAACCTTTGCTAAGAACCATCGCATGTCTCAACAAGTATTTGGACTCAATAGTTTATCTGATCTACCCGAACTCAAAGAGCGTGCACAAGAAGTCCTTGAGGGATTTGAAAAAGGTTTGATTTAAAGGTTATTTGCAAACTGTTCGGAAACAATTTTAGCTAGAACAGGGATGGCACTCGTATACGAAGTACCGTAAATGTGCTGGAAAGCCTCTTCAAAGTTGTGATTCTGTGCCATATAAGCATAGAGATCAACAATTGATTCATGGCCTTTCAGCGCAACCAAGACTTCAATTACACGCAAGCTGACTTCATATTTCATTCCATAGGGAAACTTGTTCCAATTGTTTGAGTAATGAGTGAGTGACAAGAAATCAGTCATCTCTGCTTCAGTCACTAAAATACAGCCCTGCGAAACTGGACCACAGGACGGATAAGCCAATTTGCTGTCGACAGCTCTAAATCTCATGTATTTATCAAAGGAGGCGTGATTCACGGATGAATTTTCAACAAATATCGCAGTCGCTTCATGGAACCAAGATGGTGGTGTGTACTGCATCTGAAACCAATTTTTGTCAATTATTTTTCTCTGCATAGTGTGGAAGTACTCGTGCGCCACAGTCAAACCTTCATTACTTCTCGAATGGTTCGAATAACTTGGGTCAAGCTGTCGCAGCTTCTCGCTCTCAACAATCCCTAAGAGGATTACTCCATCCCCCGCAGTATTGGAAAAGCCCATCGCACTCCAACAAATTTTATTGTTCTTCTGGCACATATCGATGACAAAATCCTGATGATTTCGCTTGAATGATTCAGGTTCACTTGCAATCAACTTTCTATAAAGTTCATCTGCCCACATCTGATCAGTGAAATTAAAAGCGACTAAATCAATCTTGCTCGGCTGCTTTGTATTTGGGAATCCTCTAGATACTAAATCCATCACTCCTTGGAGATCCTTAAATGGAAGCGACGAATTAGGTCCAACATTTACAGTCAATTTACCTAATGAAGATTTCGAAGCTGCAATGGTATTGGACATCGAAAGCCAGGCTTTATAGGCAACACCCTCTCGGTTCTCATAGACATCGCTCCAACTATTAGGCGTCTTATTCGGCTTTGGAAAATCCATAAACTCTATCGGAAACTTCCCATCAATAGCTGGTGACCGAAGTGTTTCAATGAACGATAATTGTGGTCGCGTGGGCGTTGGCGTTGCAGACGCAGTTGGTGTTGGAGTCGCACTAGGTGATGGAGTCGCACTCGGTGACGGCTTAGCCACTGGTGCCGCCTTAACAACGACTCCCTTATTCCAAACGAACTTCTTGCCTTGCTTTACACAGGTGTATTTGCGACCACTATCAACAGTTTGAAGTCCCGCTTTCTTGCACGCAGTCCCAGCCTTAATCGCACCCGAACTCGATGGCATCACAAGGAGCCCAACAACGAGTGCGCCAACTACTGCACCAGCCACGCCCCTGAACTTCATTCCCAAAAGATAACCTCGACCTGCGACAGT
>JAIXYD010000022.1 GCA_027490415.1 Streptomycetaceae bacterium | reverse complement strand
TCTGAACCAGCCTCGGTTGCATTTGATGCAGCAACATTTGCTAAAGAGAACAGCCGGGAAGTTTTGATCGTTGATACTGCTGGGCGTTTACATAACAAGAGTGATTTGATGAATGAACTCGGTAAGGTAAAGCGCGTAGTTGAAAAAGTTGCACCTGTTACTGAGGTTCTGCTTGTTATTGATGCAACGACTGGGCAGAACGCTATGGCGCAGGCAAAAGTTTTTAGTGAAGCGGTAGCTGTAACGGGATTAATTGTGACCAAGATGGATGGCAGTGCCAAAGGCGGGGTCGCCCTTGCCATTGAGGCCGAACTCGGAATTCCCATTAAATTTATCGGCACAGGGGAGTCAATCGAGGATTTCGCGCCCTTTGAGCCTGCCCTCTACATCCAATCCCTGCTCGAAGCCTGAGCCCCCCACTTACGTAACCAAGATGTAACACAAGTCCGCGTTTTGTGACCATTTCTTAACTTCATTTCCGACTGGCTGTAATCACCCCAGAGCATCTTGTGCCCATACCAGAGACCTCAAGGGCGAGGCTTCTTTTACACGATAAGAAAAGGTAGATCTGTATGGAAGAGATTGTTCTTAACCCAGGAGATACAGCTTGGATGCTCATTAGTACTGGACTTGTCACGCTGATGATTCCAGGTCTGGCTCTATTTTACGGTGGCATGGTTCGCGTAAAGAGCGTACTGAATATGATGATGATGTCATTTGGCGCGCTAGCACTTGTATTCGTGCTTTGGATTGCTTATGGATTCTCTATGGTCTTTGGCGATTCAGTTGACGGCAAGGGTCTTATCGGAGATGTAGGAGAATTCCTTTTCCTTAACGGATTAGATAATTCAACCTCCCTCATTGGAACAATTCCAGCGGTTGTCTTTATCGCCTTCCAAGGAATTTTCGCCGCCATTACGGTCGCACTGATTTCTGGTTCCATTGCAGATCGTGCAAAGTTTGGTGCATGGATGGTCTTTGCAGGCATTTGGGCAACATTGGTTTATTTCCCTGTCGCGCACTGGGTCTTTGCTTTTGATGACTTTGTTGCAAAAACGGGTGGGTGGATCGCCAATGATTTAGGCGCACTCGACTTTGCTGGTGGAACCGCTGTACACATCAATGCTGGTGCAGCTGGCTTAGCTCTTGCACTGATTCTTGGAAAGAGAATTGGATTCGGAAGAGTTCCGATGCGTCCTCATAGCTTGCCGTTGGTAATGCTTGGCGCTGCTCTTCTCTGGTTTGGTTGGTTTGGATTCAATGCCGGATCTGCAGTTGCATCTAATGGAACAGCTGGTCTAGCTCTCCTCAACACAATCGGAGCTACAACTGCGGCGGTGCTCGCATGGCTTCTCGTTGAGAAGGTAAGAGATGGACATGCAACAAGTCTCGGTGCCGCATCTGGAGTTGTCGCCGGACTCGTAGCAATCACTCCAGCGTGCGCTGCTGTCAATGCAAGCGGAGCACTGATTATTGGTGCAGTTGCTGGAGCACTTTGCGCACTTTCAGTTGGTCTGAAATTCAAGTTTGGCTACGACGATTCACTTGATGTTGTTGCAGTCCACCTCGTAGGTGGAATTGTTGGAACCGTCATGATCGGATTCGTCGGAGTTGAGGTTGGACTATTCGATGGTGGCGGTACAGAGCAGTTAATCAAGCAAGTTATCGGAGCGGGTGCAGTCCTTGCCTACTCCTTTATCGCAACTTTGATTATCGGCAAGATTATCGATCTTACGATTGGATTCAGGATTTCTGGAGATCAAGAAACTGCAGGAATCGATCTAGCCGTTCACGCCGAACGTGCTTATGAGTTATCCGACAACAGCCAAGGCAGCGTCCTTGCAAACTCAAAGGGGGCTTAACCATGAAGCTAATTACAGCAATTCTGAAGCCATTTAAATTAGATGATGTGAAAGATGCCCTTCAGGCAGCTGGCATCACCGGCATGACAGTTTCCGAGGCAAGTGGTTTCGGTCGCCAACGTGGACATACAGAGGTTTATCGCGGTGCGGAGTACACAGTTGATCTCGTACCTAAGGTTCGCCTCGAAGTGCTCGTAAACGATGCAGATGTCGAAAGCGCACTCGAACTTATAGTAAAGACCGCATCTACCGGATCTATCGGCGATGGAAAAGTCTGGACGACATCCGTTGAACAAGTAATTCGAGTTCGCACGGGCGAACGAGGATCAGATGCAATCTAGCGCGCACTCTGCGTCTAGGGCTTTACAGTAGCGAAGTGAGTACTCGAGAGCGTCGGGAGAGATCTGACAGAAGTGATTCCGTGATCACTTCTCTCTTTGATTCACTTGGCAATCTCTCAAGGGGGGTCAGTGTCGCCGCGGTCGGAGGTTTCGGCCGCGGCGAACTCTCGCCCGGATCAGATCTAGATCTTCTAATTCTTCATAAAAATAAATCAGAATCCGATCTACTGGAAATTACAAATACTCTCCTTTATCCACTCTGGGATAAGGGATTTAAGGTTGATCACTCTGTTCGAACTCTCACGCAGAATCGTGATGCAGCAGAGAAGGATCTTCGGGTGGTCATGGGCCTTCTCGATATCCGCTTGATCGCAGGAGATGCTGATTTAGTTGCAGCAGCACAGAGCGATTCAATTCATCTTTGGCGCAAGGATTCTTCTAGATATCTGCCGGAGCTGAAAGAGAGTATGAAAATTCGCCATGAAAGAAGTGGCGAGCTCGCGTACTTGCTTGAACCAGATCTTAAGGAAGCGCGAGGTGGCTTACGCGACATTAACTCTATTCGTGCAATTTCTCTCAGCGGAGCAGTTGTTCCGTCAATCGAGCGTATTGCGATGGCAGAGAGCACGATCTTGAAAATTCGTGATTGCCTCCACTCAGTTACCAGCAACTCAAAAGATCGACTCTATTTCCAGGAACAAGACAAAGTCGCGGAGAATCTTGAATATGTGGATGCCGATGCTTTGATGGCTGATTTAGCCAAGTCTGCTCGCTCAGTTGATTACATTCTCAGTTCCATCTGGCATAGCGTTGAGCATCGCGGAAAAGATCGTTCCGGACGATTTATGAAGAAAGTGAGAAGCACGCAACTCTCACCCGAAATCAATATTTCTCACCAAGAGGTCGGCTTGAGTATTGATGCACCGGTTGCTACTGATCCAACACTGGCATTTAAAGTTGCAGCAGCCGCGGCCCAGGTCGGTCTGCCACTTTCTTTAGATACTTGCCTACGTCTTGGTGAAAGTGCGCCACAAATTTCAACACCATGGCCACGGGTAGCCCGTGAAAACTTCATCTCTCTCATCGGTGGCGGTCAATCCATGATTGCTGTCTGGGAAGCCTTTGAGCAAGAAGGAATTATCACTTCGTGGTTTCCAGAGTGGCAGGTAGTGAGTTCCTTACCGCAACGAAATGTTCTCCATCGCCACACAGTTGATCGCCATATGGTCGAGACTGTTGTTCATGCAAGTGCACTTACTCGAATGGTTCACCGACCTGATCTCTTACTGTTCGCAGCACTCTTTCATGATATTGGTAAGGGAAGCCAAGAGGATCATTCAACTTTGGGTGCACAGCTCATTGGACCAATTGCGGCCAGAGTTGGATTCGATGCTCACGATCAGCAGACTTTAAAGATCTTGGTGGAACAACACTTGCTTCTTTCGGCTACTGCCACGCGTAGAGATCTAGATGACCCTGTGACTATTGCCTCTGTTCTTGCACTCATTCCAGATTTAGAGACGCTTGAACTTTTGCACGCCTTGAGCATTGCAGATGGTGAAGCTACCGGGAAAGCAGCGTGGTCTGAGTGGAAGGCGAACTTGGTTGCCGATTTGGTAGACCGAGTGCGAAATGCGATGGTCGATGACACGATTGCGCCACAACCTGAACTCACAGAAAAGCAGAAAGAGTTTGCTGCAACAGGTCAACTCACAATTTCTGTTGAAAAACGTGAACACGATTATTTAATCGACATTGTGATTCCCGATAGATCGGGTCTGCTTTCTTTAGTCTCTGGAGTCCTTAACGTGTTGCGCTTGGATGTTCGATCGGCACGAACAAAAACTGTTAACGATTGCGCAGTAATGCAGTGGGTCGCTATCGCCGATCCTCACGCCCCAGAAATCACCGAAGAGATTCTCAAGCGTCAGATTTTGCTTGCCATAGAGGATGGTCGAGCACTCGCAGAACGAATTCAGGGGCGAATTAGTGCCTATGCAACCCTGCCATCGATTCCTGTGCCCGCACCAGTTGTTGAGACATTTACAGATGGGGCAACCGATGCAACCATCATCGAGATTCGAACTCACGATAGACCTGCCCTGCT
>JAIXYD010000180.1 GCA_027490415.1 Streptomycetaceae bacterium | reverse complement strand
TCAATCAACGGACTCGTTATCGATGCTGAAATCCGCTGGTACATCTTCATCTGTGGAGTTAAGCGCGGCGTATTTGGTCCAGCCGATATCGAAGCTGAGTCAGCTAAAGATCAGACTGCTCACGGAAAGCAATACACCGCTTACTCGTATGCAGCGATTCCGACAAAGGCGGCTAAGTCAGATGCCTTTGCATCAATTACGACCGATAACCTCTCCAACACAATCCACTCGTACAAGTGCCGTGGATTTAACGAGAATATCCATCACGAGATATTGGCTGATTTCGTGGACCCATACTTTGATCAAATCCTGAAGGTGTGGGAGACAAAGGGCTATGAAATCGCCGAAACAACGGCGATCCTTCTATTCCCAACCTGGATCATCAGTAACGAAACGCTTGCTAAAGCACAGCATTGGCTAGATGTCACAGGTAAGGATGCATCTAATGCGCTTCGCCGTGCAGTTACTGAAGGGCGAGACGCAATGTCACGCGCACTTAAGGCACGGGCTGCTGATAAGTAAAAGCTATTCGATTGAATCGATGACAGAGCTTGGCTTTTTGCTGGGCTCTGTCTTCTTTTTCTCGCGGGTTCCTGCCAGCACTAATACTGTGATCAAGAGGAATAGTCCCACTGGTGTAACGACAAAATAAAGAAATGTTTGTACAGCTGTGAGTGGCTCGCCTGGCATTGCGCCACCTTCGACAGAGCCCATGTTGAATGCGGATGCGATCATATGAATCATGGCGTAAGTGTAAGTGACTTTAGGCTGTTGCTGCAGCCACGCCAAATGGTTCAAGATATGGAAGCCACTGTGGTTCTGTTCGACCGGTACCAAGAATTCGCCATGCAGCGCCGACAGGTTCGCGTGGAAGTGACCTGAGTCTCCATCCCAACTCTTTCAGTGGTTTATCTGCCTTCACGTGATTGCACTTGTGGCAAGCAGAGACAACATTTTCCCAACTATGTCCGCCTCCACGAGAACGCGGAATTACGTGATCAATTGAAGTTGCATTCGCTCCGCAGTAAACGCAGCGGCCACCATCTCGAGCAAAAATTGCACGACGTGAAAGTGGGACTGCATGGCGATAAGGAATACGAATAAATTTATTGAGACGTACAACTGATGGGAGCTCTAACTCTCCGGATGCAAAATGCAATATCTCACCGGATGACTCGACCATCGTCGCTCTGGAATTAAGCACAAGAATTAGCGCACGGCGGCTGGGCACGACGCCGAGAGGTTCATACGTTGCGTTCAGCACAAGGCTTCGCGACATGACTGCTCCAGTTGTGACAGGCGCGTGGCTCGCGCCGATTGGCTTATCTTGCACCTTTTTGGGTCAACTTCACTGTATTTGAAGGTTAATTTCTTGCATCCTTTATTGCCTCGTGAAGTACCTTTGGTCTATGAATGAACAGATTCAGAGCGCACTTGATTGGTTGAGCGGCGCCCCGCTTCGCATCATCGCGGTCCTGGCAGGGGCTGTTATCGCCCAATCACTCGGCCGTAGAACCATCACACGAGCGGTGAACCGTCTCGCAACTGCCGATCTTCGTCCAGGGCCGGGAACGGCTCACCGACAAGCAGAACGTGCCCGAACAATCGGATCGGTCTTGACATCAATTCTCAATGCGGTGGTCTGGATCGTTGCCACCGCGATGGTTTTGGGCGAGTTCGGATTTAACTTAGGACCCGTCATTGCATCGGCTGGAATTGTTGGTGTGGCCGTTGGTCTTGGTGCGCAGACTTTAGTGCGCGACATACTTTCTGGAATTTTTATGTTGATCGAAGATCAATACGGAGTCGGTGACCGCGTAGACGTCCTAACAATTAGTGGCGTTGTCGAACGTGTGGGTCTGCGCATCACCACAGTTCGCGATGACAACGGCACACTTTGGTATATCCGAAACGGTGAAATTCTTACTTTGGGTAATGCCTCTAAAAAATAGTTTAAGAAGGTTGGTTGACCATTGAATGGGCAGCCATTTCGACATAGCTAATCAATTGATTGCGATGGATCTCTTGAATCTCTAGATCATCGATTGCAGCCATCATGCATGAGAGCCAGGCATCACGTGCTGCAAGGTCTATGTGAAAACCGGCGTGACGCATTCGAAGTCGTGGGTGTCCACGCTCTTCTGAATATGTCGAAGGACCGCCCCAATATTGTTCTAGAAATTTCTGCAAGCGCCATGCGGCGCCTTTCATATCGCTCTCTGGATACATGGGCCGCAAGATCGGATCTGTTGCTACTCGTGCATAGAATCCTGAGACGAGTTCTGTGAAGAAGGCCTCTCCCCCGATTTCATCATAAAAGGTACTCACTTCAATCGCATCCACACTGTCGTATCAGTTGGAATCTCGTTGCCAGAAAGTTCTTGTGAGCTAAGGAGAATCTCTGAACCTTCAGGGATCATGATAGATTCTCCAAAATTTACATAGCAGGCAAAATTTCCTGGACGTGAAAATGCGAGCACATCCTTACCAGCGTCAATCCACGACATTGGTCCATCCCCTAGACCAGCTTCGTTCTTACGAATCGCAAGAGCCCGCGTGTATAAAGAATGTGTCGACCCGTTTACTCCAACTTGTGATTCAATAGAGTATGAACCCCACCATGGACTCTGCGGAAGCCAGGCTTGATCTGGTCGTAGTTGAGCATTTGTTGAGAATCCAAATGCGCCAGCTGGTGCCGACTTCCAAGCAATTGGAACACGACATCCATCACGACCGCGATCTCTATATCCACTCATCTTCCAAATCGGATCTCTGAGACGATCTTCTGGAATATCGCGCACTTCTGGGACTGCAAGCTCTTCGCCTTGGTAGATGTAGGCGCCACCTGGAAGAGCCAACATCAAAAGCGCACCAGCACGAGCACGAAGAGTGCCTCGAGCAATATCAAACTTTGCCGGATCTCCTTGGCGTTCAAGAGTGTTCACTTGGCGATTTTGTAATCCTAAATCAAAGCGATCAACAGAGCGCGTGACATCGTGATTGTTAAAGACCCATGACGGAGGTGCGCCGACTTCGGCCATTGCATCAACAGCGCGATTAATCAT
>JAIXYD010000112.1 GCA_027490415.1 Streptomycetaceae bacterium | reverse complement strand
TCGTTATAGGCGGTGAGAACTCCAAGTTCAATTGCGGTGATGAGCGCCTCGATGGGCATTGCTTTCTCGGAAGTCAGAGCGGCAAGTGCCTGCATATCTACATGCATTTACTTGTCATCCTTTCGATTGAACTCAATTTCAACAACTGCACGCTTGATCTCAGCAAGAGAAATAGTTTGCTCAGTGGTTTCCTTCTTGACTACGACAGTAAGAGTTACATCGTTATCGGTGTTGGAGAGAATTCGACCCGTGATCTCACTGCCATCGAGTTTAATGACTTTGAGAAGGCGATCAACGTTCTTGGCGAAGTGACGAGGTTGAGTGAGCGGACGATCTACACCCGGAGAAGTTACTTCGAGAGTAAATGGCGTCTCCCCCATAAAAGCCGCTTCATCGAGAAGCTCAGAGATAACGCGAGAAACACTTGTTACTTGATCTAAATTGAGTGAAGCATCACCATCAACAATGCAGGTAACAATACGGTGGTTTCCAGGAGTAGCGATATGAACATCTTCTAGGTAGAAACCCAGATCCGATACTGCTGGTGTTACGAGTCCGGATATCTGATCTTTAAGTGCCATAAACGAGCCTACCTATTCGATTATTGTTAAGTTGTGAGGCTAAATTTATCACCACATTGTGATTGTGTCTAAACCGACCTTGAATATCAATGCAGTAGTTATAAAAAGGAAAATTTTTCGCACAAATGTGGAACCGCCTCGAATCGCAAGTGTTGCACCAATGAGCCCGCCGGCAACATTTGCTACTGCCAACAACAACCCAACTTTCCAGAGAATTGAGCCATCTAGTCCGAAGACGAGAATTGCGCCGAGGTTTGTGCAGAGGTTGATGACCTTCGCCATAGCTGAAGCGTTCAAGAATGCAAACCCTAGAACAGCGACCAACACGAGAATCAAGAATGAACCTGTTCCGGGGCCAATTAGCCCATCATAGAAACCGATTCCACCAGCGGCTATTGAACCGATTCGCATCTGCTTTGCTGGAGAATGCTTGAGAGATTCAACGGCACCAAGTTGTGGACGCTTGACTGTGTAGATGACTACGGCGATGAGGAGAACCACAATGGTTGGGCGGAGCGCCTTTGTTGGTATTGATGAGGCTAAAAGTGCCCCGCCAATAGATCCGATAAATGCAGGAAGGGCCATAGCAGTCAGCAATCTCCAGTTGAAAGTGATTGCACGTCGATAAAGAAGTGTTGCCGCCGAAGTACCAAATACTGAGGTCAATTTATTTGTTCCCAGCACTTCCACCGTTTCAAATTTAGGTAGACCAATAAGCAGCGCCGGGAGTTGGATCAATCCGCCGCCACCAGCCATTGAATCAATCAGGCCCGCACAAAATGCTGCACAAATGAGAAATACGAGTGTGGTGAGGGTGATGTCGTAGAACACGTGAGCTCTAGAGAGAGGTGACGAGTGTGCAGATTGAAGTTACCGCCGAAGCAAGTGCAACTTCTTGCTTATCTCCGCTCTTACGAACGCGCACTTCGATATTTCCCTGCTCGAGTGATTTACCGACAACCACAATTACAGGATTTCCAATAAGTTCTGCATCCTTAAACTTAACGCCTGGGCTTGTACCGCGTCGATCATCAAGCATGACACTTACGCCAGCAGCCTCAAGTTCTGACGCAATCTTCTCGGCGGTGTCAAAGGGAAGATCTTCTTTTCCAGTAGCGACAATATGGACTTTAGCCGGGGCTAACTCTGCTGGCCAGTTGAGACCAATCTCGTCATATGTCTGCTCGGCAATTGCAGCAACTGCGCGAGTAACTCCAATGCCATAAGAACCCATTGTTACAACTTGGGATTTACCGTTCTGATCCAAAACTGTTAGCGAAAGGGCCTCGGCATACTTGCGACCAAGTTGGAAGATATGGCCAATTTCAATTGCGCGATCAATAATCACTTCTGTTGAACACTCTGGGCAAGCATCTCCTGCACGCACTTCAGCTGCTTCAACATATGCATCCGGTGTGAAGTCACGGCCGTTAACAACATTGCGTGCATGGCGATCTCGCTTATTTGCGCCAGTCACCCATGAAGTACCGGGAGCGACTCGAGGATCTGCATAGACTTTGATACCGAGTGCTTGCGCGTTCTGGGGTCCGATGTAACCCTTTACAAGTCCTGGGAACTTTGCGAAATCTGCCTCTTCAAATGTGCGAAGTTCGTGAATGCCGCCGAGATTTTCTTGGAATCTCTTGAGATCCACTTCACGATCTCCTGGAACTAAGACAGAGATTGCCTCTCCATCTGCAACCAACATGACATTCTTTAAAGTACTTGCACCGGTGAATCCCCCACCAAAGCGTTCATTGAGAACCTGTACAAGTGAATCAATTGTTGGAGTATTTGGAGTATCAAGTTCTTCGAGAGCGGGTGTCGCACTTGCATCAACGGGATCAACCTTTGTCACCATCGCTTCGACATTGGCTGCAAACCCACATGATGGGCAGAGAACATAGGTATCTTCACCCGTTGTACATGGCGCTAGAAATTCCTCAGACTTTGAACCACCCATGGCACCTGAGACCGCCCTGACGATGTTGTATTTCAGCCCTAAGCGATCAAATGTTTGGACGTATGCATCACGATGCTTTTGATAGGAAATATCAAGGCCAGCATCATCAATATCGAAAGAATATGAATCTTTCATCACAAACTCACGACCGCGGATGATTCCGCTGCGTGGGCGTGCTTCATCACGGAACTTTGTCTGAATCTGATAGATAGACAACGGAAGATCTTTATAGGAGGAGTACTCGCCCTTCACCATCAAAGTAAACATCTCTTCGTGCGTTGGGCCTAAGAGATAATCTGCGCCTTTTCGATCTTGCAAACGAAAGAGAGATGGGCCGTACTCTTCCCAGCGATTAGTTGCCTCGTAAGGCTCACGTGGAAGTAGCGATGGGAAGTGAACTTCTTGAAATCCAGCTCTATCCATCTCTTCGCGAATAACGCGCTCAATATTGCGTAGCGTGATTACACCCAGAGGCAGCCATGAATAGATGCCGGCACCGATTCGTCGAATATAACCTGCTCGCACTAAGAGGCGATGGCTTGCCACTTCAGCATCTGCTGGATCATCGCGCAGAGTGCGCAAGAAGAGGGTGGACATTCGCAACATGGGGCGAGCCTACCTGAGACTCTGCTGCTTATTGTGCCTTTACTGCATCTTTACTGCGTAAGAACTTCAGGCTTTCCGCTGGCAACTCCTGCAGCTTCCATTTCATCTGCAAGGCGCATAGCTTCTTCAATCAAAGTTTCAACGATCTGGGCCTCAGGTACGGTCTTGATGACGACGCCCTTTACAAAGATCTGACCTTTTCCGTTACCCGATGCAACGCCGAGATCGGCCTCACGTGCTTCACCCGGGCCATTAACAACACAGCCCATTACTGCAACGCGAAGTGGAACTGTCATTCCCTCAAGACCTGCCTGCACTTTTTCTGCCAATGTGTAGACATCAACTTGTGCACGACCGCAGGATGGGCAAGAGACAATTTCGAGTTTACGTTGGCGCAAATTGAGTGATTCCAAAATGGAGATGCCGACCTTAACTTCTTCAGCCGGAGGTGCTGACATAGATACGCGGATAGTGTCGCCGATGCCCTCTGCAAGCAAAATTCCAAATGCTGTTGCGGATTTAATTGTCGCCTGGAAGGCAGGACCAGCTTCGGTAACACCGAGATGAAGTGGGTAATCACACTTGGCCGCTAAAAGACGGTATGCGCTGACCATCGTGACAGGGTCATGATGCTTTACTGAAATCTTTATATTTGAGAAGCCATGTTCTTCGAAAAGTGATGCTTCCCAGAGCGCAGATTCCACCAAAGCTTCAGGAGTTGCCTTTCCGTACTTAGCGAGCAGGCGTGGATCGAGAGATCCAGCGTTGACGCCGATGCGGATTGGAATTCCAGCATCTCCTGCAGCTTTCGCAACTTCCTTAACTTTATCATCGAATTGCTTAATGTTTCCCGGATTTACACGTACTGCTGCACAACCGGCATCGATTGCGGCAAAGATATATTTTGGCTGAAAGTGAATATCTGCAATTACTGGAATCTGTGACTTCTTTGCAATTTGTGCGAGTGCATCAGCGTCATCCTGACTTGGCACCGCAACACGAACGATCTGACATCCAGAAGCTGTGAGTTCTGCGATCTGCTGCAGAGTTGCGTTGACATCAGAGGTGAGAGTCGTGCACATAGATTGCACGCTCACTGGATGATCGCTACCAACGCCGATCTTGCCCACCATGAGCTGTTTCGTCTTGCGACGAGGAGCAAGTGTCTTAAGTGGCGCTGAAGGAATTCCGAGATCGACCATGGCTCTATTCTGCCCCAACTTTAGCCATTGAGCGAGATGGGATTGATTATGTCGGCAACAAGTAGGAGAAGGGTGAGCCCGATAAGTATCACAACGACAACTGCTGTTATAGGTGTGAGCACCTGCACATTAATTGGGGCAGGTCGTGGGCGACCACGAAGACGTGCAAGAAATGCGCGAATTTCATCTGCGATCGCAACAGCAATATGTCCACCATCGAGAGGCAAAATTGGCAAGAGATTAAAAATTCCAACGAAAATGTTGAGGCTAGCAATGATGAGTAAGAAGGTACCAATTCGCTGGTTCCAGTTTTGATCACCGCTTGCAAGCGTTTCACCTGAAACGCGTGCAACACCGACGACCCCGACTAGCCCATCTACATCACGTTCTTCTCCACCAAAAGTTTGGCCCCAAAGTTCTGGAATCTTTGCTGGAAGCAACGCGAGTGACTTTACAGATTGCACCGCCATCGATCCCGTTATTGCAAATGACTCTTGAGTCGCCTTGAGTATTCCAAATCTCTTCACGCCAACTTCGTTGATGATGCCAAGCACATACCGTTGCTCTCCCCCCACATCTGTTAGTCGAGGAGTAGCGCGAAGCTCAAGAGATTGGCCATTACGCAAGACGGTAAATGTGAGTTCTGCGCCATTTGATGCGCGGATAAGTTCCACTCCACGAGCCCAATCGGTTACTTCTTCTCCATTAATTGATTGGATTTGGTCACCTTGTGCAAAACCTGCTGCGACGGCCGAAGACTCAGGCACGACCTCTTTAACGACCGAGGTAAGTGAGTTAATACCCACTCCTGCAAGGAGTGTAAATAGAAGAACAATTCCTAAAACAAAGTGAAGAAATGAACCAGCACCAAGAACAATTAGTTTCTTTGACGAGCGAGCAATATAGAAAGCACGCGATTCTTCACCAGGATCCATTGCATCATCTGGCGTCATTCCAGAAATCTTGCAATATCCGCCAGCAGGAATCGCCTTGATTCCATATTCGGTCTCGCCTCTACGAAATG
>JAIXYD010000162.1 GCA_027490415.1 Streptomycetaceae bacterium | reverse complement strand
TCAGCAGCTCCTGCCTTCAGTCCGCCTTCTTCACGGCTTGCGATATCGAGCCATTGCAAGAATGCATTGAGGGAAGCGCCATTGCGCGCAAACTTAGATGCTTCATCCATAAAGCGATCGATGTGACGACGACCTGATCGTGTTCCATCACGCAATAGAACTTCAACTTCGAGATTGAGGTATCGCTCAATCTCTGCAATCAGATCTGTGATCGCACCGCCTGCCCGTGATCGCAAGCGGCGAAGATCTGCTGCAAATTCCGTCAGGCGCTGATACCCAACTGCGCTAAATGTCGAACGATCTGCTTTGGCAATATCATCGAGGGCATCAATGAGTGATCCCAAGAATTGATCATCTGCCTCTGCAGAATCTGGATTACCAGCAACAATTTTCTTTACAAGAGATCGACTATCGCTTGATGATTCTTTTGCAAGTGATCGTGAATGCGATCCAAGGGCTGCGATATCTGCGGCTCCGAGTGCTAGGTGCGGACCGGTGAGCATGCGCATCAAAGATGAACCTGCATCTGGATTACCAATAATGGAGAGCATGGCAACAATGTCTGCCACCTCTGGAACATGTACAAGTCCACCAAGACCAACAACTTCACATTCAATCTCGGCGTTACGAAGAGCACTTTGTAGTGCTGGAATCTGTGAGCGCTTACGGACCAAGATTGCGAAGGTCTTTGGGACCTTACTTGCCTCGACTAGGCGTTGTGGATCTTTCCACAGCGGTGCTATGTATTCGGCGATGGCAGCAGCTTCAGCTTCCATGGTTTCAAAGAGACCAACGGCGAGATCACCCTTACCTGCACCTTTGCGAGGTGTGAGTGGTGAGACGTTGAGATTTCCAAGTGATCGCACCTGGCTAGAGATGACATTTGCTAGATCTAGGATCGCTACATCATTTCTGAAGGTTGTTAAAAGTTCATATATTTCGCTACCCGTAGAGCCCTCGGCTTTAGGGAAATACTCACCAAATGAACCGATTGTTCCGGCAGATGCACCACGCCATGTATAAATGGATTGGCACGGATCACCAACTGCAGTGACAGGATGGCCATTACCAAAGAGTGCTGATAGCAATCGAACTTGTGATTGCGATGTATCTTGATATTCATCGAGCAAAACAACGGCGTATTTACCGCGTTCGATCGCTGCCACATCAGGAAATTTCATCGCAATATCTGCAGCAAGTGACATCTGATCATCAAAGGAGAGAGTTCCTTCGCTGCGTCGTGTTTCGATAAAGCGCTCAACTAGCGGAAGCAGAGCAATACGTTGACGAGCTGTGCGAGAGACCGCGCGAACCTCATCATTTCCCCCGCCTGAAAATGTTGCGAGTTCAGCTAGCGTTTTTTCATCTGATGCACGGATTGAGTCGAGAGAGACCTGATGCTCAAGAATGAGAGAAGCCAGCCCCATCACATCATCAATTGCTGTATTGAGTGCACCTTCATAGACAAAATCTGGATCGTTCCAATCGCGTACCAATGTATTTGCTGCCATCCATAAAGCGGCCTCACCCATCGGCTGTGAATCTGCGTCAATTCCAAAACGAATAGCATGTTCACTTAAGAGTCGACCAGCGTACGAGTGATAAGTTGTGACTGATGTATCTAAAGTTGCAAATGGGACTTCGATTCCAGCTTTTGTCATCGCAAGTTGAAGCTGGCGAAGGCGTTTACGGATGCGAGCAGAGAGTTCGCCAGCGGCTTTGCGAGTAAAGGTAAGGCCTAAAATCTCATCTGGTTTTACAAAACCATTTGCAACGAGATAGATCACGCGCGAAGCCATCGTCTCTGTCTTTCCAGATCCAGCACCTGCAATAACTACCGCTGGCTCAAATGGATTAGTCACAATCGAGATGATTTTTGCTTGTTCTGGAGTCGGGTCATAAAAGCTTGGATCTACGCTTCGAATGAGCTCTGCAACCTGCACCGGTGTGTACTTTTCGATCATTGGATCACCGACTGACCTGAAGGTTGGACCGGACACGATGAACGAACAACACAGCGCGGACACATCTCATTTACTGTGGCGGTAAATGTGGATGCAGACATACCTTGACCAATAATCGTTAACTGTTGGCGCACTTCATCTGCATCGATCACTGGACGTACTCGAGTAGCTACTTCCTTAGTCTCATGAGCGAGATAGACAAGATGGGATCCTGATGTTTGGTTGCCACTGATCTTCTCACCAAAGCCACCCATAATAATTCCCAGTTGATAACAAGCAAGTTGTAAGTTGGAGAGCGCCTCTTTATGGCCGATAGGTTTCTTGCCAGTCTTAAAATCAACAACGAAGTACTTACCGTCGCCATCGACTTCAATGCGGTCAGCATTTCCTTTAACAACAATGTTTCCAAAGTTGACTTTGAAATCTAGTTCTACTCCGACAACGGTGCGATCGGTCTTGCTCTCGATCTCGCTGTGATACTGAGCAAAACGTTCGAGCATTCGCTTGGCTCGTTTGAGAGCTGCCGCACTCAACCATCCAGTCGTCTGATCAATGAGCGACCATGAGCTTTCAAGTTTTTCTACTAGTTGCTCGTGTGTGATCCCTGGGCTTTCAACTTTAAGTCGGGCAAATTCATGAATTGCAGAACCAAGTAATTGTGCGACACCGTCACCATTTGTTCCACCACTTTTTTCAAAGAACCATTTCACACCGCACTCAGTAAACGGTTCGGCTCCACTTGGACTGACATAGATCGGATCGCCTTCTGCAACAACGGGGCGATC
>JAIXYD010000111.1 GCA_027490415.1 Streptomycetaceae bacterium | reverse complement strand
TCGCGAGGTGGATCAAGAATCACTACATCTGCACGGGAGAAACGTGGAAGAATTTTCTCAACATCACCCGTATGAATCTTCACATTTTGTGCACCGCTAAAGTTAACCGCAGCATCTGCAGTAGCGCTCTTGCTTCCTTCAACTAGATCAATTCGACCGCCAGCTCCGATTGCTTCATGAAGTTGTAATGCAAATAGCCCAACCCCGCCATATAGATCTAATACATGATCACCAGTACGAACTTCCGCAAATTCAGAGACGCACTCAACGAGAACTTTGGGTGCATTGACATTGCTCTGCCAAAATGAATCAGGGCTAACTTTGTAACTCTTCCCATTTACTTCATAACTTTGAATCTTTTCACCTTGGGTTAGATCACCAGAGACTAAACGAGTAGACCCGTCAGTAGAGGTGCTGACCTGAATACGGGCACCCGGCTCCCAACTTTGAGCCGCAATTGCGGTGTAACCGAGTGCAGGGTGAAGAACTGCGCAATCATCGATTGCCATAATCGTATTTGTGCGTGAAGCGTAGAACCCAGCTCTCCCCTGCTTATCGCTTCCAATTGTGGCTTGAGTGCGCCAACCCAAAGAAGGCGAAACTTCTTCAACGTTCACTCGAATATCCATCTTTGCAATTCGCGCAAACTGTTCGGTGATCACATCTTCCTTTAGCTTTCGCTGCGCAGATACTTCTACATGCTGGAAATCACAGCCACCACATCCATTGCGATTGGCGAATCGGCAAGGTGCCTCCACTCGATCAGGTGAAGGTTCGATGACGGCGACAACATCTCCGCGGTTAAATGAAGAGCCCACACTTGTGATTGCTACATCCACGACCTCGCCCGGTAAACCATGGCGAACAAAAATGACTGCACCTTCGTGGCGGGCGATGAAGTGTCCACCATGGGCGACTTTCTCAATCGTGACCCGAATTATTTGGCCCGCGGAAAGGACGGCGCGAGGCGAGGATGTCATAAAGGTAAGCCTAAGGGGGTAAGTTATGTCCCGTGCACGTAGTCATCATGGGTTGCGGTCGAGTCGGTTCCTCTTTGGCGACCGAACTTGAAGAGCTTGGGCATACCGTCTCGATTATCGATCAATCACGTGAGGCATTCCGTCGATTGGGTCCTGATTTCAAGGGACGCACAATTAGTGGCATAGGTTTTGATCGTGACACCCTCCTCGAAGCAGGGATCGAGACTGCCGACGCATTTGCGGCGGTAAGTAATGGCGATAATTCAAATATTTTGGCAGCGCGTGTTGCACGCGAAACCTACGGTGTTGGCAATGTTGTTGCTCGAATTTATGATCCTGGACGAGCCGAGATTTATCAGCGTCTTGGTATTCCAACCGTAGCAACAGTTATCTGGGCTACTGATCAAATTATGCGTCGCCTCGTTCCAGAAGGCTCTCGAAGTGAGTGGCGCGATGCAACGGGAACAATCGAGCTCGCTGAAGTGCATCCTCACACCAACTGGCTTGGTATGCCCATCACTGAAATCGAATCTTCTACAAATGCTCGCGTCGCATTCCTTACGCGTTTGGCTGAAGGTCTTGTGCCCAATGAACATACTGTGCTTCAGGAAGGCGACCTTCTTCATATGATTATTGAAACAGCCCGTGTTGCAGAAGTAGAAGCGATTTTGGCTAAAGAACCGGCGGAACGTCAATGAGAATTGCAATTGCAGGAGCAGGAAATGTGGGTCGAGCAATCGCCCGCGAACTTCTCGACAACGGTCACCAAGTCCTTCTGATTGATCGCGATCCCAAAGCACTGAAAATGGACTCTGTCCCCGATGCTGAATGGCTCATGGCAGATGCTTGTGAAATTACATCACTCGATAAGGCAGCTCTCGGTAGCGCGCAAGTAATGGTTGCAGCGACCGGTGATGACAAGGTAAATCTTGTTGCTTCACTTCTTGCGAAGACTGAATATGGTGTTCCTCGCGTAGTTGCCCGCATTAATCATCCAAAGAATGAGTGGATGTTTGATTCATCATGGGGTGTAGATGTTGCAGTGTCCACTCCCCGCATCATTTCAGCTCTCGTCGAAGAAGCGGTAAGCGTCGGTGATGTGGTTCGCCTCTTCAGCTTTAGAAAAGGTCAAGCAAACCTAGTCGAACTTACACTTCCAGATTCTTCCAGCTGTATCGGAAAGACGGTAGAAGAGATCGAACTTCCACAGGATGCATCACTTGCCGCGATCGTTCGCGATGGCCGAGTATTTGCTCCTACAGCAGCCGATGTTTTCAGCGCTGGAGATGAATTGCTCTTTGTTGCTTCCGCCGCCGCTGAAGCTCTCATTAAAGATTGCTTTATTAAGAGCTAATCTTTTTCTTCCTTGGGTGGCACGGTCGCTGGAACACTTTTGAGTACCATCCATGAACCGTAAACAGTTGCGAAAAATAGTGGATATCCCATAGCCAAATTAACTGCGCCTAAGAGATTGACATTATCTGTGAGGTAGATCGGGAACTGCACGACGAGTCGACCAAAAAAGAGTGCGACCCAAATCCAGCTAGCACGTATGTACGCTGCCTTTCGAGCTGGATCTTTGCGCCACGCAAAGTTTTCACCAAGGATTGGTCCAAGCATTACTCCAAGAATTGGCCAGCCTGCAATATTTGCAATCAAGTACACCAAGCCGTAACCCAGATTCGTAAGCATTTTTGGAACGAAGACGTCACTGGGATTGCCGGTGCGATTGGCAAACCATGCTGAAATCAGAGTTCCGATA
>JAIXYD010000099.1 GCA_027490415.1 Streptomycetaceae bacterium | reverse complement strand
TACACAGGCGCGCAAGTTTTTGAGGCGATCGGAATTGCCCAAGATGTTGTTGATGAATTTTTTGTTGGAACAACATCTCGCCTCGGTGGAGTCGATCTCGATGTAATCGCAGAAGAGACAATCAAGCGTCACCACATTGCATACCCACCCGGGGGAGAGGTGCCTGGAACAAAGCGACTTCCTATCGGCGGGGAATATCAGTGGCGCCGTGATGGCGAGCCACACCTCTTTAATCCAGAGACTGTATTCACATTGCAGCACGCTACGCGCTCAAAGAGATATGACGTCTTTAAGCGATACACAAAGGCAGTCGATGATCAGAGTAAGGCTCTGATGACTCTGCGCGGTCTCTTTGAATTTGATACAACAACTCGATCCCCAATATCGGTAGACGAAGTGGAATCCATCGAGAGCATCGTCAAGCGTTTCTCAACTGGTGCGATGTCTTACGGCTCGATCTCTCAAGAAGCTCACGAGACTCTGGCTATTGCAATGAATCGCCTTGGTGCAAAATCAAATACTGGTGAAGGTGGAGAAGATCCTGCCCGATTTACCCCAGAGGCCAATGGTGATTCAAAGCGCAGCTCAATTAAGCAGGTTGCATCTGGTCGTTTTGGTGTCACCAGTGAGTACTTAGTTAATGCAGATGACATCCAGATTAAAGTTGCACAGGGTGCTAAGCCTGGAGAAGGTGGTCAGCTCCCAGGTAACAAGGTTTATCCATGGATCGCATCAGTGCGTTACTCCACACCTGGCGTCGGACTCATCTCGCCACCTCCGCATCACGACATCTATTCAATCGAAGATCTTGCGCAGCTGATTCATGATCTCAAGAATGCAAATAAGAATGCGCGTATTCACGTAAAACTTGTTGCTGAAGTGGGCGTTGGAACAGTCGCTGCCGGTGTTTCCAAAGCACATGCAGATGTTGTTCTCATCTCAGGCCACGATGGTGGAACAGGTGCTTCACCACTTACATCCCTCAAGCACGCAGGTGCTCCATGGGAACTCGGTTTAGCTGAAACTCAGCAGACACTTTTGTTGAATGGTCTGCGCGATCGGATCGTGGTGCAAACAGATGGACAGCTTAAGACGGGTCGCGATGTTGTCATTGCAGCTCTCTTGGGTGCTGAAGAGTATGGATTTGCAACTGCTCCTCTAGTTGTTTCTGGTTGTGTAATGATGCGTGTATGTCACCTAGATACATGTCCCGTAGGTGTTGCTACTCAGAACCCTGAATTGCGTAAGCGATTTACGGGTAAGCCAGAGTTTGTTGAAACATTCTTCGAGTACATCGCCGAAGAGGTGAGAGAAATCTTGGCATCTCTTGGATTTAGAACTCTACAAGAGGCTATTGGGCATGTGGAGTATCTCAATACTCAGAGAGCTATTGCTCACTGGAAGACAAGTGGTTTAGATCTGACTCCGCTATTGGCGAGACCAGATGTTGAAAGTGCCCTCTATCAAACTACATCACAGGATCACGGCCTCGTGCATGCTCTCGATAACTCACTCATTGAGAAAGCACAGGTAGCTCTCACATCTGGCGCTAAAGTTTTGATTGACTCTCCAGTACGTAACGTCAACCGCACCGTCGGCACGATGCTTGGTGCAGAGATCACACGTAACTTTGGGGGAGCGGGATTGCCTGCAGATACCGTTGTCGTAACACTTCGTGGTTCTGCAGGGCAATCACTTGGAGCCTTCATCCCATCAGGGCTCACTCTTAAGTTATATGGAGATTCCAACGACTATGTCGGTAAGGGAATTTCCGGTGGTCGAATTATTGTTCGTCCGGATGAGAATGCGACATTTAACTCTGAAGAGAATGTAATCGCTGGAAACGTCATTGGATATGGCGCAACATCGGGTGATCTCTATCTTCGAGGAATAGTGGGAGAGCGTTTCTGTGTTCGAAATTCAGGAGCCACTGCAGTCGTCGAAGGAATCGGTGATCATGGTTGCGAATATATGACGGGTGGAACTGTCGTAGTTCTCGGCCGTACTGGACGTAACTTTGCAGCTGGCATGTCTGGCGGCCGTGCCTTCGTACTTGATCTCAATGCAGACCTAGTAAATACCGAGATGGTGGATGTGTTGGCTGTACCTGCAGATCAGAAGGAGAACCTGAAGTCGATTGTGACTTCTTTCTTCAATGAAACAGAGTCTCAGGTTGCCGGCAACCTACTTCTTGATTGGGAGAACTCACTCAATAGAATCTCTCTTGTCATGCCTCGCGATTACGCCCGCGTACTCGCGGCGATGGAGAAAGCGACCCGAGAAGGCCTTCCAGTTGATCAATATGTAATGGAGGTTGCAGCAAATGGCTGATCCAAAAGGATTCCTCACCACTCCGCGTGAAACTCCAAAACGACGCCCTGTCGATGTAAGAATTAAAGATTGGCACGAGGTCTACGAGCCACAGAGTTTTGAACATCTGCAGAAACAAGCAGGTCGCTGCATGGATTGCGGAATTCCTTTCTGTCACTCAGGGTGCCCACTTGGAAACTTAATCCCTGAATGGAATGACCTCATCTGGCGCGGTGATAAGACGGAAGCAATTGCTCGGTTGCATGCAACAAATAACTTCCCAGAATTCACTGGTCGTCTTTGTCCTGCGCCATGTGAAACAGCATGCGTTGTGGCAATTAACGCAGATGCAGTCACAATCAAGCAGGTTGAACTTCGCACTATTGAAGAAGCATTTGGTTCAGGAGATGTGAAGCCGCTAGCTCCTGATCGTCTCACTGGAAAAACAGTGGCAGTTATTGGTTCTGGCCCTGCCGGACTCGCCGCTGCCCAGCAACTCACTCGTGCAGGTCACACCGTTGTTGTCTATGAACGCGCAGACAAGATCGGCGGACTCCTTCGTTACGGAATCCCAGAGTTCAAGATGGAGAAGAACATAATTGATCGTCGCCTTGCTCAAATGGAGAAGGAGGGCACACGTTTTCGTACAGGAATAAACGTGGGCGTTGACATCACAGGATCTGAATTGCGCCAGAAATATGATGCAGTTGTACTCGCATTAGGTGCCACACAATGGCGAGACCTCCCAATTAAGGGACGTGAGAATAAGGGCATCTATCAGGCTATGGAGTTCTTGCCATGGGGAAACAAGCAAGCTCTTGGTGAAGTTACTAATCCAGAAATCAATGTTGCTGGAAAGCATGTGATCATCCTGGGTGGTGGAGATACGGGTGCAGATTGTCTTGGAACTTCTGTACGCCAAGGTGCAGCAAGTGTTACTCAACTCGAGATTATGCCGCGTCCGGCGGATGAACGTCCTGGTTCACAACCTTGGCCTATGTATCCAATGATTTATCGAGTTTCTAGCGCACATGAAGAACTTGATCAGCGAGTCTTTTCCGTCAGCACTGAAGAATTTATTGGTGATGGAAATGGAAATCTTAAAGCGTTGAAGATAGTTGAAACCCAACTGGTTGATGGAAAGTTCCAACCAATTCCGGGAACAGAGCGTGAGATCCCTGCAGATTTTGCATTCCTTGCAATGGGATTTACTGGCACTGAAGCGACTCCGCTTTTTGAACAACTTGAAGTTGAGCTCGATGAGCGCACTAATGTCAAGCGTGATGATTCTTACCAAAGCACTTCTGAAGGAGTCTTTGTCGCAGGAGATGCCGGGCGTGGACAATCACTTATTGTGTGGGCCATTGCCGAAGGAAGGTCTGCAGCTGCAGCCGTCGATCTTTATCTTGAGGGAGATACACAACTTCCTTCACCTATCGCACCAACTGCACGGCCGTTGATGGTGTAAACCCACAACTCACCAAAGTCCAAACTCGTTAGTAATCGATAAAGATAGGTAAGGTAAGAACATGCGCCGCGCGAAAATTGTTTGCACACTTGGTCCAGCTGTTGAATCACCCGAAAAGGTTCGTGAATTAATCGCGGCTGGAATGAATATGGCTCGCCTCAACCTTTCCCATGGTGGCTATGACGAGCATCAGCATCGCTTGGATCAAGTGCGTGCAGCAGCCGCCGAAGCTGGTGTTCCGATTGCCATTTTGGTCGATCTACAAGGACCAAAAATTCGCCTAGCTCGATTCAAAGATGGTCCACATGATCTCTCGCGTGGAGATGTTTTCACGATCACTACCGATGACATTGAAGGAACAAAAGAGCGCGTGGGCACTACCTACAAAGGCCTTCCCGGGGATTGCAAAGCTGGAGATCGTATTTTGATCGACGATGGCAAAGTTACTGTTGAAGTTACAGAGGTAAAAGGCAACGATGTCATCACCAAAGTAATCGAGCCGGGGGCGGTGAGCAACAATAAAGGAATTAATCTTCCTGGTGTTGCAGTTTCAGTTCCTGCGCTATCTGAGAAAGATATGGACGATCTACGGTGGGGACTCAAAGCTGGTGCAGATTTTATTGCACTCTCTTTTGTTCGAAATGCCGATGACATTAAGGATGTACATCGAATCATGGACGAAGAAGGTATTCGTGTTCCGGTAATTGCAAAGATTGAAAAACCACAAGCTGTCGATAACCTCGTAAGTATTGTTGACGCCTTTGATGGAATCATGGTTGCTCGCGGAGATCTTGGTGTTGAACTTCCAATTGAAGATGTTCCACTTGTTCAAAAGCGTTGCGTCGAGTTGGCACGAGATGCGGCAAAGCCAGTCATCGTTGCAACACAAATGCTTGATTCAATGATTACAAACTCACGTCCAACTCGCGCTGAAGCCACCGACTGTGCCAACGCAGTCCTTGATGGCGCGGATGCATTGATGCTCTCTGGCGAGACTAGCGTGGGAGAGTTCGCTATCGAAGCTGTCCAGACTATGTCTCGCATTATTCAGAAAACTGAAGAAGGCGGACTCGAGAGAATTCGCCCGCTTAAGCACGAACCTCGCACTAAGGGTGGCGCAATCACAAAAGCTGCCGTAGAAGTCGGTGCGATCGTAGGCGCTAAATTTCTTGTCGCCTTTACACAAAGCGGTGATTCAGCTCGACGCATGTCGCGCCTGCGCTCTCCAATTCCTATCTTGGCGTTGACTCCAGATCGTGGAACGTACAATCGTCTAGCTCTCTCATGGGGTGTTGAACCAATGATCACTCCAGTTGTTTCACACACTGACGAAATGGTGAAGCAGGTCGATGGGCTTCTTCTCGAGAGCAAGCGCACAACCATTGGCGATAACGTAATTATCGTGGCTGGCTCACC
>JAIXYD010000063.1 GCA_027490415.1 Streptomycetaceae bacterium | reverse complement strand
TGCCATGGAGTGTTTCCTCCAAGATGGTCTTGGTCTCTTTTGCGGTGTTAAAGCGGGATAGTCCTACAACTTTGATTGGAAATCCTGCATAACGCTCTGTGAATGTTTTTGAGTGCTGTTGAACCAAAAGCGTTGTAGGCACTAAAACTGCTACTTGCTTTCCATCTTGCACTGCCTTAAAAGCTGCACGAATTGCAATCTCTGTCTTTCCATACCCCACATCTCCGCAGATGATGCGGTCCATCGGGTATGCGCGCTCCATATCGCGTTTGACATCTTCAATGGTCGAAAGTTGATCTGGAGTTTCGATATATGAAAATGCATCTTCGAGTTCGCGCTGCCATGGCGTATCGGGTGAGAATGCAAAGCCAGGTGCACTTGTCCGCGCTGCATAAAGACGAATGAGTTCGCCAGCAATAGCTTTCACGGCTTTGCGGGCACGTCCCTTTGCTTTCTGCCATTCACCACTACCGATACGGTGAACAGTCGGTGCTTCACCGCCAATGTATTTGCTGACTTGTTCGAGAGTGTCGGTAGGAACAAAGATGCGATCACCGGGTTGTCCGCGCTTTGCGGATGCATATTCAATGACTAGATATTCGCGAGTGACTCCACCGACTGTACGAGAGACCATCTCTATGTATCGGCCGATTCCATGTTGCTCGTGTACAACGAAGTCGCCAGATTTTAATTCGAGCGGATCTACAGCTTGCTTACGCTTTGATGGCATCTTGGCGCTATCGCGGCCACTTGATTTGCTCCCAGAAAGATCGCGCTCAGTGACAAAAAGAACTGAGTTGTCATCGGATGTAAATCCATAAGCAATCGCTGATCGGCAGAGATAGATCATTCCCTTGGTGGGCGTTGCATGGAGCGTTTCCAGTGTGTGCACAGGCAAATCTGCACTGCGAAATATCCCGGCGTAGCGTTCCATCATTCCGTGACCTGATGTTGAAAAAATGACGCTCTTGTTTTCACTTAGGCCCTGGCGAAGTAATTCGATAGCTCGCTCGCTATCACCGCGCATTGGTTCAACAGGTGTGAAATCTAGGAACGTTGCTTCTGTATCCAGATCACTTCCAAATGAATTGAGTGAGCGGATGGTCAATCCACATCTAGCGATGACCTCGTGAAGGGCCTCCCAATCAAGATATGTCGTTGCCTCAACGGGAAGGGGTGCATCACCGCCGAGAGATGCACTCGACCAAGCAGCCTGAAAGAACTCATCATTAGTTGCAATCAGATCAGCTCCGCGAGATTTGATCCGCTCATCATCAATAAAAATTACTTCACAGTCTTCCGGCATTCGTTCTGCAATTGTCTCTAGCTCGTCGACAAGCATCGGAATCAGAGATTCCATACCATCACAAGTGATACCGGTAGCGATCTTGTTAAGAATCTCAGATGCAGAAGGAAACTTTTCTTCTAACGCTGCGGCGCGTGCCTGTACTTCTGGCGTCAGAATAAATTCACGGCAGGGCAGGATCTCGATTACCTCTGTCACCGGCTCTTGGGTTCGTTGATCGGCAACATCGAAGTACTTCATCTCTTCGATCTCATCTCCGAAGAAATCAATTCGAATTGGATGAATCGCTAATGGAAAGAAGACATCGACTATGCCTCCGCGAACTGCGAACTCTCCTCGTTTTTCAACGAGGTCAGTGCGTGTGTAAGCGTTGCGAGTTAAATGCTCGACTAAATTGGTGAGAGAAAGTGCTTGCCCAATCTCCAATGTGCGTAGAGGTACGCGTGAAATGTCAGCGATAAATCTATGGATCATTCCTCGCACAGGAGTAATGACAATCGGATTTTCTTTCGTTGCATTCGCTAATGAATTCAAGGTTGCAATTCGTCGCGCAACTGTGTCACTTCGTGGACTTAGTCGTTCGTGAGGAAGAGTCTCCCACGCCGGAAATTCAAGAACATGTGAATGTAGCTCGCGTAATTCATGAGCAAGATCTTCTGCGCCACGTGATGAGCTTGTCACCACCAACAGCGGGCGCTCCTTAGCCCGGGATGCAAGCAAGAATGGATATGCCGGAGATGGAGCAATAATTTTCTTTGCGCTCTTGAGAGCATCGACTACTGATGAGTTGGTCTCGATTAATGAGATCAGTCCTCGCACAGCACACCCCCAATAGCAACTGGCCCCGCTTGGTCAGGACCAGGGGGCTACGAGCAAAGTCTACGGTGTGTGCGATGCGCCGATTGCCTGCGAGAATACGCACATGACAAATCAGGATGAGGCACTGCGCGCTGATGTGCGCCGCTTAGGCGATCTCCTGGGTCAAACTCTTGTACGTCAAGAAGGACAGCAACTTCTCGATCTCGTTGAAAGCGTACGCAAAGCTGTTCGCGAAGGTAGCGGCGCAGAAGTTCTTAAAGGTTTATCTGTTGAAGATTCAATCCAACTGGTGCGTGCATTTAGTACTTATTTCCACCTGGCAAATGTTGCCGAACAAGTAAACCGCGTGCGCACACTTGCCGCTTCTCGAGATCAAGGAAGTTCATGGATCTCTCGCGCTGTAGATAAAATTGCAGAAGCGCAGAAGGCACAGACACCGGGACATCAATTTACGCAGAGTGATCTTGAACAATGGATTAGCGAACTCAGTGTGCGTCCAGTCTTTACCGCACATCCAACTGAAGCAGCACGTCGTTCTATCTTGAATAAGTTAGGTGAAATTTCTCGTCTTCTCGATCTTCCAAAGAGCGTCACAAATTCTCAATCACTGGCTGAAATTGTTGACTTGTTGTGGCAGACCGATGAACTACGTGTCGATCGCCCTGAACCACTAGATGAAGCGATGAATGCTCTCTATTACCTCGATGATTTAGCTCGCACCACGGTGCCAGAAGTGCTCAATGAGTTTGCCCATGAACTAAAGCGAGTCGGTATCGATCTTCCTGTTACTGCGCGTCCATTAACTTTTGGTACGTGGATTGGTGGCGATCGTGACGGTAACCCAAACATCACTCCGGAGATCACAAAGGCTGCCGTAATTCTTCAGGTGGGTCACGCGATTCGCACGACAATCGCGGCGATGGATCAACTTCGACAGATGCTCTCTGTTTCAACCCGCATCATTGGTTCGACTCCAGAACTTTCCGCATCGGTCGAAGAAGATCTCAAGCACATTCCAGAATTTGAGGCCCGTTTTCGTCGCCTCAATGTTCAAGAGCCATATCGCTTAAAGGCAACTGCAATCGTTCATCGCTTGGCAATGACACGTGATCGCCACGCACAAGGAACGCCTCATGTTCCACATCGTGATTACAAGGACACGTCAGAGCTTCTTGCCGATCTCACACTGATGCGCGATTCACTCTTTGCCCACAACGGTGAATTGATTGCAACCGGACTACTCGAACGAACCATTCGCTCAATCGCTGCCTTTGGAATTACACACGCAACACTTGATATTCGTGAACATTCCGATGCCCATCACAGTGCGCTGGCGCAGATTATTGGTGGCACCTACTCCACCCAGAGCCATGATGAACGCTTTGAAACTCTCACAGGTTTGCTGCAAGATTCAAAGCCTCTTTCCACTGCAGCGCTATCAGGAAATGATGCAAAGACTTTCAACACTTTCGTAGCAATCAACGAGTTGATTGAAGATTTCGGTCCAGAAATCATTGAGACCTATATCGT
>JAIXYD010000027.1 GCA_027490415.1 Streptomycetaceae bacterium | reverse complement strand
TACATCAGAGATGCGGTGCACCCCAAAGTGAAAAACACTCGCTGCTAAGAGAGCATCCGCGCCAGCCTCGATTGCGGCTGCAAAATCCTCAAGTGAGCCAGCTCCCCCGCTAGCAATCAGGGGAAGCGATGAAATCTCACGAACTCTTGCAATCATTCCAATGTCGTACCCGGCGCGGGTTCCATCAGCATCCATTGAGTTGAGAAGTATCTCTCCCACGCCAAGAGCAGTAGCTTTCTCAATCCACTCCAACGCATCAATGCCCGCACTTGTTCGTCCACCATGAGTAGTGACTTCAAAACCCGAGATGGTCCGTGCTCTTCGAGCATCCACCGATAGAACGAGAACTTGAGTTCCAAAGCGATCGGCAATTTCAGAAATCAATTCTGGGCGAGCAATCGCTGCAGTGTTGATTGAAACTTTATCTGCACCCGAGCGCAAAAGGCGATCAACATCTTCTACTGTTCTGATTCCGCCACCGACTGTGAGGGGGATGAAAACTTGCTCAGCGGTTCTACTCACGACATCGTAAGTCGTCTCACGATTTGTAACACTAGCTGAAATATCTAGAAAGGTAAGTTCGTCGATGCCTTCAGCATCATAGAGTTTGGCCATCTCAACGGGATCTCCCGCATCGACCAGATCAGTGAAGTTAACGCCTTTTACTACTCGTCCTTCATTAACATCAAGGCAAGCAATGATTCGAGATGAGAGAGTCATGAGCGAGTTACTTCTAGCGCCTGCTCGAGAGTGAAAGCTCCTGCGTAGAGCGCTTTGCCAACGATCGCTCCTTCAACGCCCATCTGATTAAGTGCGCAGAGAGCTCTGATGTCATCAAGACTTGAAATACCACCACTTGCCACTACTGGCTTCTTTGTAGCCGCACACACTTCCTTAAGCAATTCTAGGTTTGGACCTTGCAGTGTTCCATCCTTTGTTACGTCAGTAACAACGTATCGTGCACACCCATCTGACTCTAAACGAGCGAGCGTTTCAAAGAGGTCGCCACCTTCTTCTGTCCATCCACGAGCAGCAAGAACATGCCCACGAACATCTAGTCCAACTGCGATGCGATCGCCATGCTCTGCAATTACTCGGGAAGTCCATTCAGGGTTTTCTAGAGCGGCGGTTCCAAGGTTGACTCTCCGACATCCTGTTGCAAGTGCACGCGTCAGAGACGCATCGTCACGAATTCCACCCGATAGCTCAACATCGATATCTAAGCGGCCCACAACTTCTGCCAAAAGCGCGCTATTTTCTCCGCGGCCAAATGCTGCATCGAGATCAACGAGATGTAACCACTGGGCTCCTGATTTCTGAAAGTCCAGAGCAACCTCAAGAGGAGAACCGTAAATGCTTTCTTGTGCAAGCTCGCCCTGAACAAGGCGTACTGCGCGACCATCTTTAACATCCACTGCTGGTAACAATTCCAGAATACTCATAGCGATCTACTCCAGTTCTTAATCAGTGCCAAACCAGCTTTTCCTGATTTTTCGGGATGAAATTGGGTCGCACTCAGCGCTCCATCTTCAGTTGCGGCAAGAAACTTCTCTCCATGAGTGGCATAAGTATTTTTTGCACCAGGTAAATCTCGAGCAGCATATGAATGGACGAAATAGAAAGACTCCCCTTCTACGCCGGCAAAGAGCAACGACTTCGAATCGGGTTCAACGTTGTTCCAACCCATGTGTGGCAAGACGGGTGCATTTAACTTACGTACTGATGTTGGCCAAATCTTGATTCCTGCATGAGTTCCATTTTCATCGCTATCGGCGAAAAGAACCTGCATCCCAATACAGATGCCGATGGTTGGGCGAGACTCTTTATATCGAGCGTTGATTACTTCAGCTGCCTTTACGGTGTTGAGGCCATTCATGCAGGCCGAGAAAGCACCGACACCAGGAACAACTAATCCAGTGGCCTCACGCGCAACATCGGGATCTGAGGTGAGCACGACTTTGTGTCCAGAGGTTTCAAATGCTCGTGCCGCCGATCGAAGGTTGCCGGAACCATAATCGAGAATTGCAATTGTTGAAATTAGAGTGAACCCTTTGTCGAAGGTATGCCGCTGACTCGTCCATCAAGGGCAACTGCATCACGAAGTGCACGTGCAACAGCCTTAAACTGCGCTTCAAATACGTGATGAGCATTGCGCCCCTCCAAAACACGAATGTGAAGAGCGATGCGAGCTTCAGCAACGATCGACTCCCAAATGTGTTTTCCAAGAGTGGTATCGAATGTTCCGATAAGTTCAACGATTTCTGGTTGACGGTGCACAAGGTAAGGGCGACCTGATAGATCAACCGCTGCTTGTACAAGAACTTCATCGAGTGGAACCATGGCATCGCCAAAGCGACGTATTCCAGCCTTGTCGCCTAGAGCTTCGCGAAGTGCTTGTCCAAAAGCGAGAGATGTATCTTCAACTGTGTGGTGTGAGTCAACATCGACATCGCCTTCAGTCTTTACGGTTAAGTCAAAGCCTGAGTGCTTTCCCAGTTGAGAGAGCATGTGATCGAAGAAGGGGACTCCTGTTTCAACGTTGATCTGACCGCTTCCATCGAGGTTGAGTTCGACTAGAACCTTTGATTCTTTCGTTGTTCGTTCAACTCGTGCAGTTCTCATGATTTCTCCTTAGCCAAGCACTCTCGTAGCGCATGTAGAAACTTCTCATTTTCGGCGCCAGTGCCGATTGTGGTGCGTAAGTACCCTGATAATCCCACATCTCTAATCAAAATTCCGTGATCAAGCATCGCTTGCCATAACTGCGGCGATGACGATTGAAAACCAGTAAAAAGTAGAAAATTCGCCTGACTTGGCAGGACGGTTAGCCCCATCTCGCGCAATGAAGCTGCAACTCGATCACGTTCTGACCGTAGCTCAGCAACCCCCGATAGCAATTCAGATTTGAAATCTAGAGCAACCAGCGCCGCACCCTGTGTGAGTGTGCTGAGGTGATACGGAAGTCTGACCAACATCATGGCCTCGACCACAGATGGATGCGCAAGTAAATATCCGACGCGTGCTCCCGCAAACGAGAATGCTTTACTCATTGTGCGAATAACGATTATTTGTGGGTATTGAGAAATCAGAGTGACAGCAGATTGCTCTTCGGAGAATTCAGCGTAGGCCTCATCTACAACAAGTAGGCCCGGAACCGACTGAGCAATCTTTTCAATCTCAGCAATGGAAATTGCTTCACCCGTTGGATTATTTGGGGTTGTAATAAAAGTCAGGGCTGGCGCAGCCTTGACTATCTGCTTGATTGCATCGTCGATATCAAGTGAATAGTCAGAACGGCGCTGCCCATCTATCCATTGTGTTGAAGTCACACGGGCAATGAGTGGATGCATCGAGTACGACGGAGTAAAACCGATCGCACCCTGATCGCCAAAAGCGAGAAACAAGGATTGAATAATTTCATTACTGCCATTTGCAACCCAGACCTCAGGTGCAGAAAACGAAGTGCCAGATTGGTCATTGATATAACTTGCCAACTTTGATCGTAACTCGAGAGCATCACGATCAGGATATCGGTTGAGATTTGCGCACACCTCTGAGAGCCGTGCTGCAATAGCTTTCACAAGTTCTTGCGAGAGTGGGAATGGATTCTCATTTGTATTTAGTGTTGCCTCGGCATCAACTTGTGGCGCTCCGTAAGCTGATAAAGGCGCAAGTGATTTTCTGAGCGGAAGCCAATCAGGCCAGCGTGAATCTGTCATCGATCTTCCAAACGTGCAGAGATCGCTTGGCCATGTGCTGGTAGATCCTCAGCCTCTGCGAGTGTAATGACAGTGGGAGCGATATCTTTAAAAGCGCTCTCGCTGTATTCAACAAAGTGAAGTCCGCGCAGGAATGTAGCTACTGAAAGTCCACTGCTATGGCAGGCGCATCCGCCAGTTGGTAGAACGTGGTTAGAGCCAGCCGAATAATCTCCAAGTGATACCGGAGTAAATGGGCCGATAAACACAGCTCCAGCATTTCGAATCTTTGCGCTGTCCTCACGAGCATTTTTTGTCTGGATTTCCAAGTGCTCAGCTGCATAAGCGTTCACGACGTCTAAACCTTGTGCAACATCGTCAACGATTGCAATTGCACTTTGAATCCCGGATAGCGCCGTGACAATACGTTCTGAGTGCTTTGTAAGCTTTATCTGTCGGGCGAGTTCTTGCTCAACTGCATCGGCCAGCGCTATTGATGGTGTCACTAAGACAGCAGCAGCAATTACATCGTGCTCTGCCTGGCTAATAAGATCAGCAGCAACATTTCGTGCGTCTGCAGTTTCATCGGCCAGGATTGCGATTTCAGTTGGTCCAGCTTCTGAATCAATACCGATGATCCCGCGTAGTGCGCGCTTTGCTGCAGCCACATAAATATTGCCAGGACCTGTAACCATGTCGCACTTCTCGCACACATCTTTCATTCCATATGCAAAGAGGGCGATCGCTTGTGCGCCACCCACTGCATAAACTTCCTTGATTCCAAGAAGTGCACATGTTGCAAGAATTGTTGGGTGCGGCAATCCCCCATGATCTTTCTGCGGAGGTGAAGCCACAGCAATACTTTGCACCTGAGCAATCTGAGCTGGAATAACATTCATCATCACGCTGGATGGATAGACAGCGCGTCCACCAGGAACGTACAAACCGACTCGATCAACAGGAATCCAGCGCTCCGTCACTGTTCCACCGTCAACCACTCGAGTGGTGTGTGGATTGCGCACTTGATCGTTGTGAACTTTACGGATTCGCTCAATTGAAATCTCTAAGCTGCGACGAATTTCAGGATTTAGCTCGGCTAAAGCAAGTTCTAGCGCAGCTTGCGGTACTTGAATCGTCGGAGGTCTGACTCCATCAAACTCTTGAGCCAGTGAGTAAAGATCTTCCGCTTGACCATTTTTCACGCGACTCAGGATTGGTTCGATTAACTTCATCGCTTCATTGACATCCAGGGTTGCGCGCGGCAAAAGCTCTTGAACCTCTGCCTTGGTTCGGCGCACACCGCGTAGATCTACTCTTCGAATCACGTGGACAGTCTACTTTGTGCCCCCACTCGGATGAGGAGTGAATTCGTAGGATTAGCTGAATTAACTACGTACGAGGCAATCGGGACCAAGGATGCTCTTGAGATCAGCGCTCAGACTTGGCGATGATGTGACGAGGGCATCAATTTTCATTGTGGTGCTCTTACCCGAATCTTCGATATGTAGATGCACTTCCCGTTTTCCAGGATGAGATCTGAGAATCTCTTTTACTCG
>JAIXYD010000083.1 GCA_027490415.1 Streptomycetaceae bacterium | reverse complement strand
CGACGCCCAGAGAGAACTACGCGACTTATCTGCTCTGGCTTCTCAAAATATAGAAGTGCCTGAGAAAAGCTCTCTTCTAGTGAGATACGAGACACAGGTGACATAGTGGCTAAATTACCGCAGATTCTGTGAGTGTTAGGCTCAAGGCATGAATCCAGTTGCCACAATTTCAACAACCAACTGGATTATCACCATCGTTGCCCTGCTGGTAATTATTGGCCTGGATTTCGCTTGGGCAGTTGCTCGACGCGAGAAAGATACCTCGATGCGCGAGGCCACTGCATGGAGCCTCTTCTATGTATCGCTGGCTGTGGCCTTTGGACTTTTTCTAAGTCAATGGCTTACGTCTCGAGAACAACAGGAGTTCTTTGCCGGCTGGCTCACTGAGTATTCATTGTCCTTCGACAACCTCTTTGTTTTTGTACTCATTCTTACTCGACTAAAAATCGACAAGCAGAAACAGCAACTGGCACTTCTCATTGGAATTCTGATCGCACTTGTACTTCGAATTATTGCGATCACGCTTGGAAAAGCGGCAATTGAGAAGTTTGAGTGGGTCTTCTTTATTTTTGGCGCCTTCCTTATCTACACCGCAGTCTCTCTCTTCATAGAGAGTTCACATAAGAAGAGCGAGGAGGAAGAGAAGGAGAGCAAACTCGTCCAATTGCTGCAACGTAAAGGCTTAAAACCATTTACTATCGCTCTGCTGGCACTTGGCCTCACCGATCTTCTCTTTGCTCTCGATTCGATCCCAGCAATATTTGGCTTAACAGAGAATGTGTATCTGGTAATTACTGCAAATATTTTTGCACTGATGGGGTTGCGCCAACTTTATTTCCTAATAGGTGGGCTCATGAGTCGCTTGGTTTATATCGGTAAGGGACTCTCCGCTGTTTTAGGTTTTATCGGTTTCAAATTACTATTTCACGCTTTCCACGCGGTCGATATTCATGAAATTCAGGGGTGGAAAATTCCTGAAGTTACAATTTCACAAAGCTTAATTGTGATTGTTTCGTGTCTTGGGCTAGCGACAGTTGCTAGCTTGATTAGTACTCGTGAGAAAACTTCTTAAAGAGTCACTTCAACTGCAAGCCCACCAAAACTGCTTTTTCGCAAAGTAAGTGAGCCATTATGTTCATGAACAATTGCTGCAATTATCGAGAGACCGAGACCTGAACCGCCAGTCTCGCGAGAGCGTGAGCTATCGAAACGATTTAACAATTCGATTCCGTCACGATAAGAAGTTTCGGGTAAGCCCGGTCCACCATCCTCGATGAGGAGTGATGATTTTTTGCCAGAGCGAGACAGCGAGATTCGTACTTGAGCATCTGTTGGAGTATGCCGCGAAATGTTATTGAGGATGTTCTGAATCAATCGTCGTAAATGCTCGGCTGAACCTAAACAAACCAGACCTTCTTCGACTTCGATTGAAACCATCCGTTGAGTGTGAAGAGTTTGAAAATCTCGAGCATGCCCGCTCACGAGTTCAGAGAGATCAACTTCTTCGCGGATCGGAACGGATGTCTCGCCTAGTTCGGCTAAAAGCAAGAGATCATGAATGAGATTCTCCATTCGAACAATCTCTGAGTTGACCCTATCGAGCGCCCTCTGGCGATCGCTCTCGGCAGAGATCTGACCTTTAGCCAGCATCTCCGAATAACCCTTTATAACTGTCAGTGGAGTGCGCAATTCATGTGAAGCATCAGCTAAGAAACTTTGCATTCGGGAAAGAGAATCTGCTTGGAGTTTACGATTGTTCCTAAGAATGACTAGATATGAAAGAGCAATGGCAATGAGATCGGCTACAAAAGTAAAAATTATTAAGCGGATCAAATTGTCTGAAAATGTCTTATTGGCATCGCTCAGCGAATCCGCCAGAAGTAACTGATCCCCACCCGAGATTTTGATTGAGATCATTCGATATTCTTCTTCAGCACTTACAGTGACCGCAGCGGACTGAGATTGCAAGATTAGGGATGGATCTGGTGCAGCCAATAGATTGAGTTGTGACTCATTGATGATCGTGATGTCACCAGTCGCTGAAACTAATGCAATCGTCACATTGAAGTCTTGTTCGGCAGCGCTATCAAGAGCTGCACTTACAGGAGCGCTTGAGTTTTTACGAACAGAGTCAGCTATCGTGTTCAGTTGCGAATCGATTACTTGGATCTGAGAGTTTTTAACAGAGAGTGTCGCAAATCCACCGATAAGAAGTGAAAGTGCAGTTGTAATAACCGCACTTGCAAGTAAGTACCGAAGGCCTTTTTGCTTCACTATTTCTTTGGCTCCTGGATAGTAAATCCGACGCCCCGAATTGTTTTGATCCCCTCAAAGCCATCTCGGTGCAATTTCTTCCTTAAATAAGATATGTAGGTATCGACGACTGTACTTTCGGATTCAAAGGTGATTCCCCACACGTCATCAAGGAGAGCAGTTTTTGTAAGGACCCGATTCTTATTCTCAATAAGCACCTGTAGTAATCGATATTCGGTTGGAGAAAGGTCAACTACGTCATCGTTAAAGGTGGCTGTATGCGTTGCATCATCAATAGAAATTGGTCCGCACTTGAGCGATGTGCTGGCCATTCCTGATATTTGAGAACGACGCAAAATGGCCTTGAGTCTTAGAACGAGTTCTTCAAGACCAAAGGGTTTAACCACGTAGTCATCGGCTCCGAGTGTCAATCCCCTGGTGACATCAACTCGGTCGGCTCGCGCACTGAGCATCAGAACCGGGACATCGTTTCCATTCTTACGCAAACGTTCCACTAGTTCGAAACCATCCATTAAAGGCATGTTGATATCAATGATCATAATGTCTGGGGTAAAGCTGCGAAGAGCGGTAAGTGCACTCATTCCATCATTTGCAACTTGAGTATCAAATCCTGCTAATTTGAGAGCATCCTTGAGTAACTCTCGAACACCTGCCTCATCATCGACGATCAGGATTTTTGTCTGCTGAGCATCGGAAGTGTTCATGACCCTAGCCTTACAGGTCTATGGCAACTTTTCCACCCTCACCCTTGCCGTTCCAGCGAGTCGAATGGATATTCACAGAGACTTCACAAAGTCGACTGGCATCCTTGCCGCATAGAGAAAGGAGCACATCAATGGCCACAAGGAAATTGCGAGCACTCGCAATTGCGCTGACCGTTTTTGCTCTTGCTCTCTCTGGAACATCAGCACATGCAGATGTAAAGCCAACGCCTTCCCCTAATTCAACTCTCTCTCCGGCCGAGCAGTATGTTGCAGCACTTGCTCAGTTCAAGTTAGATATGAAAGCGTTTCAGGATGCACGCGTATTGCGCGAACAACAACT
>JAIXYD010000067.1 GCA_027490415.1 Streptomycetaceae bacterium | reverse complement strand
GAATGAGACGAGAGAAGGCCAAATGCAACCCACCGTTTGAAGACATCTGGATTGGGAGTTCCTTCAAAACCACCGATGTCATGGCTCCAATATCCAAAACCTGAGAGAGCCATACTTAAGCCACCACGCAGTGTTCCCGCCATTGATTCGAAGGTGGATTCGTTATCTCCGCCCCAGTGAATCGGAAATTTCTGACATCCTGCTGTGGCAGATCGTGCAAAAACAACCGTCTCTTTATTTGGCTTGCGTTCGAGAAGTTCAAAGACAGTCTTGTTATAAAGGTAAGGGTAGTAATTGTGCATGCGCATCGGATCACTGCCATCGCTGTACATCACATCGGTAGGAATTCTTTCGCCGAAATCAGTCTTAAATGAGTCGACGCCAATATCAATAAGTTTCTGCAACTTTGATTGAAACCAGGCGCAAGCTTCCGGGTTAGTGAAATCAACAATCGCCATTCCTGGTTGCCATAAATCCCATTGCCATACGCTGCCATCTGGGCGTTTGATTAAGTAGCCCTTCTCCTTGGCCTCGGCAAAGAGTGATGACATCTGTGCAATATATGGATTGGTCCATACGCAAACCCGATAACCCTTATCGTGCAGCCGCTTGATGAGCCCTGCAGGATCTGGAAAGACTGCGCTATCCCATTCAAAATCACTCCAGCTAAATTCCTTCATCCAGAAACAGTCAAAGTGAAATGCGCTAACTGGAATTTCACGCTCTGCCATTCCATCAAGGAATGAATTAACAGTGGCTTCATCGTAATTCGTTGTAAATGAGGTTGAGAGCCATAGTCCAAAGGACCAATCTGGAACTTTTGCAGGCTTGCCTAAGAAATCTGTGTAGCGCTTAATGATTTCGCGTGGATTTTTGCCGTAGATAAAGAAGATTTCAAGCTCTTCACCCGGAACGGATATCTGAACCTTATCGACGACTTCAGTACCAATTTCGAGGCTGACCTTGCCGGTGTGGTTGATAAACACTCCATAACCACGATTGGTGAGATAGAAAGGAATATTTTTATATGCCTGTTCGGAGGCGGTGCCACCATCTTCATTCCAAATTTCAATGACTTGGCCATTTTTCACAAATGGAGTGAAGTGCTCACCAAGACCATAAACCAATTCACCCACAGCTAAGTTGAGTTGAATGTTGATGTATGGATCACCATTGTGGTTCATCCAGGCGATACCTTTATCGGCAACTCGTGTCAGATGTTTTCCCTCTGCACTGACATCAAGATGAAAAGATTCGCCCTGTGTAATTGATGCAACTAGGTCGGCATTCTGGATTGAATAACTACGACCCTCTTGAGAAAGCTGTGGCACGCTGCCATCACCTGCCAATTCGAAGTGAGGACCACGATCGACTCCACCTTCATGATGCGTGACCTTCATTCCGATGATGTTTTTCATCGGTGAATGCAGGCGAGTTGTAATCAGCGGAATATTGAGAGTGTCTCCGCGATCTTCAATGACTTTACTCGGCGCGTAGATCGTGAGCCCAGAGTCGGTGCGATCAATGCGATGGGCGGACTTACCGTAGTAAGCACGCACACCTTCGCGAAGAAGCCAGAAACCGTTGGTAAAGCGCATCAGGGAAGGGTTTAGCCCTTAACTCCCATGAGGTGCTCAAGTGCGAGTTGGTCTAGCGCTTCGTAGTGGTAACCACGTGCACCAGCTGCCTCGAGATCAAACGCTTCAGGCTCTGTCAGTGACTCCCATGTCTCGCCCGCGGCAAGAGTTGGTTCGGTAAGTCCTGGGATATTCGATTCCTTCATCGCGGCAATCACACGTGGATCGCTACGGAATGCAAAAGCGCGCTCCTTAAGAAGCAAGTAGGTGCGCATATTTGCAGTCGCAGATTCCCAAACGCCCTTGTCGCTTTCGGTACGTGTTGGCTTGTAATCGAAATGCTTTGGACCTGAGTACTTGTGGCTCTCAAGTAGATCAACCAAGAAGAAGGCAGATTTGAGATCGCCGTGACCAAAGACAAGATCCTGATCGTACTTTGGTCCATGCTGACCATTGAGATCGATATGGAATAGCTTTCCATGCCAGAGCGCTTGTGCAATGCCATGAACAAAGTTAAGGCCAGCCATTTGTTCGTGACCAACTTCTGGATTAAGTCCCACTAGTTCTGGACGATCAAGTGAGTTGATAAATGCGAGCGCGTGACCAATTGTTGGCAAGAAGATATCTCCACGAGGTTCATTTGGCTTTGGCTCAATTGCGAACTTAATCTTGTAACCCTTGTCGGTAACAAATTCACCGAGAACATTGAATGCTTCACGGAATCGGTCGAGTGCTACATAGGCATCTTTTGCGCCATCAGATTCTGCGCCTTCACGTCCACCCCAACAGACATAAGTCTCTGCACCGAGTTCAACAGCTAGTTCGATGTTGCGCATCACTTTACGAAGTGCATAACGGCGGATATCGCGATCGTTAGATGTGAATGCACCATCCTTAAATACTGGGTGGGTAAAGAGATTTGTTGTTGCCATCGGAACTTTCATTCCGGTATCTGCTAGCGCCTTCTTAAAACGATCAATGTGGCTACGGCGAGTTGCGTCATCGCTACCAAAAGGAATCAAGTCATCGTCGTGAAAGGTAACTCCATATGCACCACGGGCTGCGAGCTCATTGACGGTGCGAACTGGGTCGAGCGGCCCACGAGTAGGGTCTCCAAAGGGATCACGCGCCTGCCAACCAACGGTCCAAAGGCCGAAGGTGAACTTATCTGCTGGGCTTGGCGTAACTGACATGGTCTTCTCCCTGTGTCTGGTCGGGCTGGGCTATCGGTAGTGTCTGGGTGATCGGTGATATCGGTGATATCGGTGATATCGGTTTGGAACAAAGGCGAACTTACCCGTAACCTAGGCCAATAGCCACAGAAATTTAATAACGATTCTGTGTCACTTCAAGTAGGAACACTCTTTTGCGGGAGTGGTGAAATGGCAGACACGCAGGTCTTAGGAACCTGTGTCTTCGGACGTGCGGGTTCAAGTCCCGCCTCCCGCACCAGTATTT
>JAIXYD010000143.1 GCA_027490415.1 Streptomycetaceae bacterium | reverse complement strand
GGCCTCACGTTTTAAACGAAAATTCTAAGGAGAGCAATGAGTCGTCTACCTGATGCTGAAGTTCTCCTGACTCCTCGCGAAGTTGCTGATCTCTTCGGTGTAGATCCAAAGACAGTCACACGTTGGGCAAAGGCAGGAAAGTTAACTTCAATTCGCACACTGGGTGGACACCGTCGTTACCGCAAATCAGAAGTTGATGATCTTCGCGCAAATTATTTTAAGGCCCAGTAATTTTAGGTTCTTCATATGAGTGATATTTCTTTTAGTAAGTACCTTCTCCTTGGTGCGCTGACATTTGTATTTGTTGGGCTTCTCACCCCGATCATGCGCAAGATCGCAATTTCAGTCGACGCTGTTGATGCACCAAATCTCGAGCGCAAAGTTCAGAAAGAACCCGTTCCGTATCTAGGTGGCGTTGCTATCGCAATCGGTGTTGTTGGTGCTTCTTACGCAGCACTATTGGCAGAAGATTTCACGATGGAGAACTTCCGGCTCGCCAGCTTTGTCTTAGTGCCAGCAATTGCAATTTCAATCATGGGTCTCATCGATGACCTTAAGGGTCTACAACCTTGGCCTCGTCTGATAGCACAGACATTTACCGGAGTGATCGTTGCAATTATTTTGACAGTTACAGACACCATGGGTGTTGCTTTTGGCAATACTTTCTTGAATTACACAATCTCTGTCTTATGGATTGTTGGTGTCTGTAATTCGATTAACTTCTTTGACAACCACGACGGTGGTGCTGCCGGCACTGTTGCAGTGATCTCGCTATTTCTCTTCTTTATCGCCTTTGATCGCCAACAGATTCTGGTCAGCGCACTTGCCATCGTGACTGCGGGTGCAACTGCTGGTTTTCTTATCTGGAATCGCCATCCAGCGAAGATCTACATGGGCGATGCCGGTGCGTTATTCCTCGGAATCATCATCTCCGTACTGACTATTCGCCTTAGCCCGGGGATCATTCCGCAAGAGAAATCTTTTGCGATCCCAGCACTTTTAATGGCAACACCGATTTTGGATACAACTGTTGCTGTGATTTCACGATTGCATCGCGGAATTTCACCATTTCAGGGCGGCCGTGATCACTTATCGCATCGCCTGATGCGCGTTGGTTTATCTCGCAAAGTCACCGCCTTGACCCTCTGGGCACTAGCTGCCTTCTATGGCGCAATGGCATTTGCCGTTTATACCTGGCCAGATACTTTGGGCTGGCAGCTAATCTCAATTGCAGCGATTGCATGGATTGCAAAACTCGTATTCTTCTTAAGAATTCCATCTGAGGGGTAGACTTACAACCATGACTAAAGATGAAAACCCTGTCGATGATGTTAAAGCGAAGATGGCTGCTGCCCTAGAGGCGAAGAAAAATAAAGGCGGCCGTCCAGGTTCATCAGGAGGAACAAGCGGAGGATCAAAGATCCGCGGTGGTCAACGAAGTGGTGGTGCACCTCAGGTGCAACGCAAAGCAGGACCATCTGGTTCTGGATCTGCTGGTTAATTCACATTATCTAAATTACTAGAGTGGCTCGGGACAGGATCGAACTGTCGACCTCACGATTTTCAGTCGCGCGCTCGTACCAACTGAGCTACCGAGCCAATATTTAATTGTGGTCTTGCACTTTCATTCACCTCTGTAAAAGGTAAAAAGTAGAGAGTGTGTGGACACTCTCTACTCGCGACCCAGACGGGACTTGAACCCGCGACCTCCGCCGTGACAGGGCGGCGCGCTAACCAACTGCGCTACTGGGCCAAACTCTTACTTCTTCGTGCCCCCAACGGGATTCGAACCCGTGTTACCGCCGTGAAAGGGCGATGTCCTAGGCCCCTAGACGATGGGGACGTTAAAGGCTGGCCTATCGTACCCGTGGATAAGACCTAAAACCAAAACGAGATTTACTGCGCTATTTCTACTGCCGCCGCTGCCTCTGCTGGGTTTTCTCGCTTATTTCGCAGGGCCAAGAGCGAGGTTGTGACAAGGGCGGCACCCGCTGCAAAGAGTCCAAGGGCTGAGCCGACAGATCCACCCAAAGTTTCTGCCACAAATTCACCAACGCCAACAGTTGTTGTTAACACCGCAGTCAAAACCAATGGCCATGCATGAACACGAAGATATAGCCAAGCAGTTGCGCCAGCTACGGCAACCATTGAGAGGTATGAGATCCAATGTTCTGCATCTATAAAGAGAACTTGTGTAGCAATAAAGAGAGTCGCTCCACCAAAGATATATCCAAGCACGGTGTCAAAATGTTTCTTATACGTGAAGAAAATCCATGCGCCACCTAAAACTAAAAAGTATGTTCCGACATAGATTGCCATCCCAGACCCATCCGGAGTTAGATCTGAGAGAGCCATAATTCCAGTGATGAAGATGTACCCAAAAAGAACAACATGGCCCACCAAAGTTTGCACCATGTAAAAGCCAATGAGTGCAATCGCTGTTCCTGCCAAGAAGGCAAGGGTTGGCGCATCACGATTCGGATCAAAGATCGCCAGGGTTCCGGTTGTACTCGCTGCAGCTAATCCAAAGAGCAATCCCGCAAGACGCGATTTCACTGCTGTACTAGTTCCGACAAAGGTGCCTAGTGCAAAGAGAACAATTGCAAGTGCGCCGAAGAGAATTCCGCGCTGTAGTTGAGTAAATGCCTCCCATTGGCGAGCGGTAACAATTGTTACTGCGATAACCACAAAGGCACCGCCGAGATACCCAGCGATTTCTGCCAAGACACTCCTGCGTGAATCAGTTGGTTCTTGTGTTGCTTGATATTGAGTGCGAACCAGATCAGCTTGAGCGGCGCTCAAAGACCCGTCATGTACGAGCGCATCGAGGGCCGCATCAAGCTTTCTGGCATCTGCCATGAGTTAGAGCAAGCTCCAACGAATAGTGATTGAGACCGTGACATCTTGATTGCCAAGATCAATCTCAGTTGCACCAGTATCTGCTGACTTTGCAACGCCCATAACTGGGACATATGAAACTGGGCTTGAATTCTCAACAAGGTATGTGACCTTGCCAAGTTTTACTCCAAGGAGAGTTGCATATGACTTTGCCTTTGCGCGCGCATTTGAAACTGCGGCCGCGCGTGCAGAAGCTGTTGCCTTTGCTGAATCAAGAACAAATGGTGTTGCGCCCTGAATCTGGATGCTATCTCCAGCTGCAGCAACGACATCATCGACGACAGCGCCAGCACTTGTTGCATTACGAATAATGACTTCAAAGCTCTGGGTAGCGCGATATCCGATCTGAACTGAACCCTTATCTTGGGTGTAGTTGTACTCAGGATAGACGGAGATGCTCGTTGTCTTGATGTCCTTGGTTGCAATCTTCTTTGCCACAAGTGCTGCGCGCACCTTTGATGCAGCAGCAGAAGTCTTTGATAGCGCTTCGGCACTTGTGCCTGCAATGTGCACGACATTGGCATTCAGGCGGACCGCGTCAGGAGTTACCTGGACAACGCCTTCAGCATTAACGGTGACATAGCGCTCTGGAGTTGCAGCAGATGCTGGCAAGGCAAAAGCTGCGGCTGCGACAAGGGCGACTACTGGAATTGCAATCAGTTTCTTTGTGAGTTTCATGGCGCAAGTATCGCACTTCTTTATAACGTTTATCTGTGTAACAACTGATACAACTCTGTGTGATCTGCGCACATTTTTTCTAATGAGAAATAACGGCTAGCCCTCTCGCGTCCCGCTTTACCCATGATTTCCCGCAAAACAGGGTCAATGGCTAGCTTCTGCAGTGCATCCGCAAGTGCGGCAGGCTCACTCTCCACGAGGTATCCATTGACTTCATGCACCACAATGTCGCCGACCGAACCAACATCAGTTGCCACAATCGGTAGCGATGCTTGAGCTGCTTGAATCAAAGTCAGCGGAATTCCTTCGTTATCGCTAGTTAGAATTGCGATATCACTCGCGGCAAAGAGTGCACCGATGTCTTTACGCCATCCCAAGAACTTCACGGGCAGATCACGTCTTTCGCTATCCCGCTTGGTCGCTTCAAAGAGATCACCTTCGCCCGCAACAATAAACTTCACAGGCAGCTTGCGTGCTTTTAATTCAGCAGCCGTGCCTAACAAGCGATCAGGCCTTTTAATCGCGGTCATTCGTCCGACATATGCCACGTAGATTTCACCCAATGCCATATCAAATTGCTGACGCGCTATTTCTTTAGATGCTTTCGCAGGTTCAACTAGCCCTGGGAAAAAGACTCGATATTGATCAGCCTTTCCAATACCTGCAGCCAACAAATCTGTTTTTACCTGATTGCCAACTGCAACCAACACATCGGTGCGCTTTGCCAAAAACTTCTCAATTGCAATAACGAGCTTTACCTTCCACCCGCTGAAATATCCATGCAGCAAGTGACCATGAAATGTATGTACTCGTTTTGCGCTTCGCCCGGCCAAGATTGCAGCTAACCGACCCAGCACACCAGCTTTTGCAGTATGCGTATGAATAACATCTGGTGCAATCTTCTTAATCATCGCAACGAGTGCGAAAAATGCACGAACATCTGAGACCACCGAAACCGAGCGCCCAAGGCCTGCGATACGTGTGGCTTTGATATCTGTCGCCACGGTCTCCAAATAATCAGCTTCATCAGAATCGCAATATCCAGTGATGAGCACTTGTTCGACCTTCGATGAATCGATGCTGCGCATCAAGTCGGCAACAATGACTGCGGGACCACCCACATTCATGCGTGCAATGATCTGCACGACCTTTACCTTCTTATTGAGCGCCTGAGCCATGTGGTTATCTTCTCGCAAAAGCAGGGATAATTGCGGACATGAGCACCAGCCAATTCGTATCGCGCTGCACAGCAGATGCGATGACATCAGCTGCCGCCACAATAAAGGATGGAAATCTCGTCGCCTTTCCAACAGAGACTGTCTATGGGCTAGGTGCTGATGCGTCACAAGAAAAGGGCGTTGCCAAAATCTATGCCGCAAAGGGGCGCCCAGCAGATCACCCACTTATCGTTCATATCGCTTCTATAGATGGAATCGGATATTGGGCAGATGATATTTCCGGGTATGCAATCGCACTTGCCCGAACATTTTGGCCAGGGCCTATGACACTTATCTGTAAGCGATCTCCAGAGGCAAAAGATTTTGTTACTGGGGGACAAGACACCGTTGGCCTGCGCGTACCTGATCATGTTGTTGCACTCGCTCTGCTCGACGCTGCAAAACAAATAGGCGTACAAGGAATTGCCGCCCCGAGTGCTAACCGTTTTGGCCACGTATCACCCACAACAGCTGATGCAGTGCGTGAAGAACTCGATCTATACCTTTCTGCAGATGACATCATCCTTGACGGCGGGCCTTCACAGGTTGGCGTTGAATCAACAATCATCGATTGCACTGGCGATACCCCACACATTCTTCGCCCTGGTGCGATTACTCAAACAATGATTGAAGAAGTCACTGGACTTAAAGTCACCGATGCACAAAGTGAAATTCGTGTCAGTGGCTCACTCGAAAATCACTACGCTCCACAAGCAATTGTTGTTCTTGATACAACTCCACAACCAGGTGATGGATATATCGCCATGAGTGATAAGCCAACACCTACTGGTGTTATTCGATTAGCTTCACCAGAAACTGTTGAAGAGTATGCACGCATTCTTTACGCATCACTTCGTGACGCAGATTCGCAAAAGATCAGCCGTATCTGCATCGACCAACCACAAGGCGATGGCCTTGCCATCGCTATCTGTGATCGATTGCAGCG
>JAIXYD010000106.1 GCA_027490415.1 Streptomycetaceae bacterium | reverse complement strand
AGTTGCGCATATAAATCAGGAGTACAAAGGCCATCCTGCGTTATGGGAGAAAGATACAAACCCAGATGGTTTCTCTTGGATCGTCAATGATGATGGTGCTGCAAACACATTGGCATTTACTCGATGGTCAGATGATCAAAGTCCACTAGTCTGCATAACAAACTTTTCGCCAGTCCCTCATGAGCGTTATCGGCTGCGCATGCCTACTGCTGGAGTCTGGCGCGAGGTGCTCAATACTGATGACCTCGCATATGGCGGTAGCGGTGTGAAAAATCAATCATTTGCAGTCGATGTTGATACAGATCTCTATATAGAACTTCGTGTTCCGCCCCTTGCGACAGTCTGGATTGAACGCGTTTGAACGCGTTTAGAGGTCTTTTGCTACACGCGACATGAAGGCCACTGAGATCAACATCAGGCCAGGAATAATCATTGCTATTGCGATTGATCCAGAGAATTGTGCAGTCCAGGCGATGATTGTCTTCACAATCAAGACAAGAATTGCGTTCACAACACCCATCTGTCCAACTACGACTGCACTTGGCTGAGATGAACGTTTATTGGCCGCTGTAAAGAAGGTAGGTGAAAGCACGGCGGAGAAGAAGCCACCAATAGAGAATCCAATAAGAGAACAAATATATGCCGCCGTCTTCGAGTGATCCACCAAAAGTGAGGAGGCAAGAATGAATCCAATAAATCCGACACCACCAATGACGCTGCCATATTTAATCTGCCGTTCAAGTGAAACATACGGTGTGATTCGATGTTGACCCAAGCGGCCAACAATCATGGCGGTAAAGGTAAGGATGTAGGGGATGGTGGCAAGTGATCCACGTACGCCAATTGTCTCTTTGGCGTAAATTGCAGACCAGTCAGCGGTCGCGAACTCAACCATAATTCCACAAACCAAAGCTGCTGATACTAAGTAATCAATTCGGAATGAGGTGAAGAGATCCTTAAATCCGAAATTATCTTCCTCTTCCGCACTTGGTTTAATCAATTCGGGATCTAATTTTCTTACAAATCCTAAGATAATAAAAAATACAACTACGCTGAGAGCATTGATATGAAGAGCAATTCCAACGAACTCAACCATGAATCCAGAAAATATCGCAGTGGCGACCGCTCCCAAAGTCCAGTACCCGTGTTGGCGACTGAGGATCAATTCACCAGCTCGATCTTGGGCGTGGAATGCCTGAGCGTTGAGAGCAATATTGAATGCAGAAATGGCTCCACCATTAATCATATTGATGACGATGAAGACTGGTGCCGATTGAAGATGAGCGATTACACCAATTGAAAGACACATGCTCAGAGTAGAAAGAATTAAAACTCTCTTCGCTCCATATTTATGAACAAGATGGCCGCTAGAAAGCATTGCGACAACTGCGCCGACTGAACCCAAGCTGAGGTATGTGCCAAATTCACCGTTTGATAACCCTAGATTCGCCTTGATCTCAGGGAAGCGGGGAACCCAACTCATGATCTGCACGGCAAACAAGAAGAAGAGTATGCCTATATATTTTTTCTCGTCCGCAACACTTAAACCGGTTTTAGAAGAGTGCATTAGCAAGATCCGCCCTAGCTTTGATAACTCGTGGGTCGCTCGGATCAACTAACGAGAATAGTTCGAGCAATCTGTCCTTAACTCTAGACCTATCATCACCTGAGGTTGTCTTAATCAATGCCAGTAGTCGAATAAATGCTGGTTCAACGCTGCCGGTTGCAACTTCCATGTCAGCAGCCGATAGCGCGCAATCGATATCGTGTGGAGCGTTGTTTGCTGCGGCAATCGTCTGAGCAGGATCAAGACTCACGATACGAAGTTGCAATTGTGTGTGTGCTAAACCTAATTTCGCATAAGGATTTGCCGGCATTCGAGCAAGGAATCGCTTGTATGCATCTTCAGCTTTGACTAAATCTCCAGCTTCGAGTGCTGCTAGCGCTTCAATCTCTTCTGGCTCGAGTTTTTCCTCTGGGACTTCACCGATTCCCTGCTCGGCTGCAATTGTAAGAAGTTTGACAATCACTGACTTGATATCACTTTCAGTCATAGCTTCTTCAAAGAGAGGAATTGGTTGTCCGCCAACAAGTGCGACAGCATAAGGAACTGTGCGAGCCTGTAACGCACCGGCAACTTCAGGGGCAGCGTCGACATCAATGCTTCCGAGTTCCCATGCTCCAGCATCTTCTTTGTTGAGCTTATCTAGAATTGCAAGAGTATCGAGTGAGTGTGGAGCACGAGATGTCCAGCAAAGAAGAATAACTGGCTTGGTCATGGAAAGTTCTACAAAATCGGAGGCGAGATTTTCTTTAGTTACAACCTTGCCTGCTGCAATAGTTGGCGATGTGGGCGAAGCAGGTGGTTTTCCGAGTGAACTCAAATCAAAGGCTTGTCCGAAATTAGGCGGAAGTGACATCAAGATCAACCCCCGAATCTCGTCTCATAGGAAGTACATCAGCGATATAGGACTTTGCAGCAAATTCTAGTCCGACATCGTGGCCAGCTTTCTCGCTTAAATACCAGCGATGCTCAAGGGCTTCATGGAAGAACTGAGCTGCTTCAATTCGGCCCTGCATATCAACCGGAATCAAGGAGACTGTCGGATAAAAGACTTCATCCAGCCAACGTTTCGCAGATTCATGCATCGGAGGGTGAGGAAGATTCTCTCGACCTCGATAACGATCAAAGGATGCGAGTAATCGCTTTGCCTGAAGCTCTTCTGTTTCGAGTCCGACCAAATCACGCAATCGATTCTGATGGTATCCAGCTTCAACTAGTTTAGGTTGGAAAAAGAGCTTCTTGCTATCACCATCGATAGTTACTGAAACTTCTTCAACGGTAAAGCCAAGGTCATGAAGTTGGCGCATCGCACGTTCAACGGCGTGACGATCGTTTGGATCCAAAACTTGTCGATCCTTAAGGGTTGCCCAGATTCTGCGGTAGCGTTTCATGACAGCATCACTTGCGCGAATGGGATCCATTCCTGGATAGAGGACTCCAGAGAGCGCGAGATCTTCGAGTTCAGCCGCAACGTTGAAGTGAGCAATTTCAAGATCGTGTTCTCGTTGACCATCGCTTAAATTCTTTTGAAATTCACCAGTCTCGGCATCAACCAGATATGCAGCAAAGCCTTCAGCATCTCGCCTAAAGAGAGTATTAGAGAGCGAACAATCTCCCCACCAAAAACCAAGAAGATGAAGTCGCACCAGGAGTAGCGCTAGCGCGTTTGCCATCAAAGTAATGTCTTGTGCGGTGACATCTTTTCCACTTAACAAAACTCGATACGGTAGCGAGTACGGGAGAAAACGAGTTGCTAATGCGCAGGGAAGTTCTTCACCTGCTTCATCTGTCCGACCTTCAATTACTGCAATCGGTTCAACACTTGGCGCACCCAGATGGGCCAACTCTCGCAACGCTCTATATTCACGGTTGGCAAACTCTGAGACAGTCTCTTTCACTGCATACACTTCAGAATCGGGATCATCCGTGGAGCGAACAAGCCGAACAACGTGGCGAGAAATTCCGCGCTTTTCGGTCAAGCTGGGATCTTCTGGCCACTCCTCGAGGCTGATCTGCCAAGGCAATCCAGAGACGGATGCGATCTCCTCACCAAGACCAGTAATTCGCAGCGCCATGCGTGAATTCTCTCATTAACCACGGGTGAAAGCCCGATCTAACTAGGGATCGCACTTAGAATGGAGATATGTCACATGAAAAGCGAGAAGAATTCGGTGTTGCGGGCGCTCCAATAAATAGAACAAACCCTTTCTACTTCGGTTTCGTTGCAACTCTTGGTGCCCTACTAGCAATCGTTCTCTTGAGAGCGCTAGCCAGTGCAAGTCAGATATTCATCATAATTTTGCTTGCCCTCTATCTCGCCATGGGTTTAAACCCAGCAGTTGAGGCTTTAAGAAAACGAGGACTCTCGCGAGCAAGTGCCGTCGGTGCCATTTTTGTTGGAGTTCTTGCATTTGTTTCATTCTTTATCGCAGTTGTTATTCCGCCAGTTATCTCTCAGGGTAGTTCACTCATTAATTCAGCTCCTGGATTGCTCAAAGACCTCGAGAGCCATCCGCTGATTGCAGATCTCAACTCACAGTTTGGCATTATTGATACTTTGCAAACCAAGTTAGCTGAAGTCACCTCCGATGGATCGCTGATCATCTCTGCATTTGGTGGCGTAATTGGTGTTGGAAAGACAGTTCTTTCCGGCGCGTTTACCGCGATTACGGTCTTAATCCTGACCCTTTATTTCATCATCGGATTGCCACAAGCCACCAACTTTGGATTGCGTTTTGTTCCTGCAACCCGTCGTGATCGTGTATCAAAGCTCACCTTTGCAATCATCGCTCGAGTTGGCTCATTTGTTGGAAGTCAGATCGCAATCGCCTTTATGGCCTCGATTTTCGTGCTTTTACTCAGCTTTGCGTTAGGACTTCCATCTCCATTCGCTATCGCAATGATCGTATTGGTCTGTGGATTTATTCCCTTAATTGGCCATTACATCGGAGGCACAATCGTGACTCTGATTGCCCTCACTCAATCTCTTCTCTTCGGCGTAATTGCCTTTCTTGCTTACGTCATCTACGTACAGATTGAAAACTATGTTGTGACTCCGCGCATTATGAAACGAGCACTTAATGTTCCAGGAGCGGTCACCATTATCGCTGCCCTACTAGGAACTTCACTTCTTGGACTTATCGGTGGATTACTGGCAGTACCAATCGCAGCATCGATTATTCTGATTTTGGAAGAAGTTGTCTTTCCGCAAACAGATAAGAATTAATCTTCAATCTCTTGAGCTAGAGGTAACCGCTCTGGTGCGATAACCCGAGTAATTTCGGTGAGTACAAGATGAACTGAGGGTTCTCCCACCCATAAGTGTTTTCCGCCATCGACTGCAATCAATGTCATATGTTTAATCTTTGCAAATCTCTTTCTTGCCTCTTCTGGTACTAAGTAATCATCGAATTCAGGGATGAGTGCAGTTATCGGACGAGAATCACTTACCCAAAAATCAAGATCAGACTCCTGCGAATACTTAAGTGGTGGACTCAAGAGAATGAGGCCCTTCACCCTTGGATCACGAGCATGACGAATTGCTAGATCGGTACCAAAGGACCAACCACAGACCCAGAGTTCTTCTATCTTCAACTGATCAAAGCAGTAATTAATCATCGCTTCGACATCGAATTTTTCACTATCTCCATTGTCGTAAGTTCCAGTGCTAGTGCCAGCGTCACTCGT
>JAIXYD010000108.1 GCA_027490415.1 Streptomycetaceae bacterium | reverse complement strand
AAGTGATCGCGCCGAAGGCGAATGGTGGGCTTCAATTCCCGAGGTATTCCATGTCGACTAGTTCGCTAGATCGATCGCAATTACCTCTCAACGGGATTCTTGTCCTCGATTTCTCACAATTCCTTGCAGGTCCAGTTTCGGCTATGCGTCTTGCAGATCTCGGAGCCCGAGTGATAAAAATTGAACGTCCGGGTACTGGAGATATCGGACGCACTCTTGCATTTGCTGGATTGGAAAAAGATGGAGATACGCTCTCTTTTCACATAATGAACCGAAACAAAGAGAGTTTTGCCGCAGACCTCAAGAATTCAGATAGCTTGAAGGAAGTGTGGGAGTTAGTAAAAAAAGCTGATGTCATCATTCAGAATTTTCGCCCCGGTGTCATAGAGCGTCTTGGACTTGGATATGAAGATGTAAAGAAAGTAAACCCTGGAATCATCTACGGCAGCGCAACTGGTTACGGTGCAGAAGGCCCATTTAAGGATCGTCCCGGACAAGATTTACTTGCGCAATCAATCTCAGGTCTGCCATGGCTTAATGGTCGCGCTGGAGATCCTCCGATCCCAGTCGGATTGGCAGTTGCAGATATCTTCACATCGACTCATTTAGCGACCGGAGTGATTGCACTCCTTTTGCGTCGCGAACGTACTGGCGTTGGTGGAATGGTTGAGTCAAGCCTTCTGGAATCAATGCTCGATCTGCAATTTGAATTGATCTCAGCAAATCTCTTTGACCCAAGCGTTGTAGTCAATCGTGGAGCGGGAAACTCTGCACACGCATTCTTACCTGCACCGTATGGTCTCTACAAGACTAGCGATGGCTATCTTGCAATCGCGATGACTCCAATCCCAGCACTGGGCGCACTTCTTGGCCTAAACCTGGATGAATACGAGGATTCAAAATCTTGGTGGAGCCATCAAGAAGAGATTATGAAAAAGTTGAGTGCAAACCTTGAAACCAATAGCACTGAGCACTGGTTAGCGATTTTGGATGCTGCAGATATATGGTGCGCACCAGTATTGACCCTGCCAGAGCTTGTTGCACATGAAGGTTTCGCTGCTATCGACATGACTCAAAAGACAACTCGCACCGGGCGAGATGGGTCAGAAATCTCGATTCCAACTACGCGCTCACCTGTGCGCATCGATGGAAAGACCATTAAGCATTCAAAGGGTGCACCACATGTCGGTGAAGATACCGAGAAGATTCGTAAAGAGTTCGGGATATAGACGGGGGAGCCAGATGAAGAATCCAAATCCAGATCAAGGTAAACGATATGAGGTTCCAGTATGGAATCAGGATGTCAAACTTTATGAGGATTACCAGATAGGAGAAGTTGACCGTTCACTTCGTCGCACAATCTCTGAAGGCGAAGTGATGCTCTTTAACTCTCTGGTTTTGGATATGCATCCTTACGTTGGAGATGACATCTGGGCGCGTGAACACGGGCTCTTCAAAAAGCGTTTAGTGCCAGGTGCGATGGTCTTTAGCTATGGACTTGGTCTCTTTGCTCATAACAATGTCAACACATTTAGCTATGGCTATGACAAGTTGCGTTTCATTAAGCCAACATTTATCGGTGACACTATCTATGGCATGCGTACGCTGCTAGAAAAGAGCCCTAAATACGAAACCATGGGCCTCTTTAAAGTCAGCTATGAAATCTTCCGTGCAGACAATGAAGAACTCGTGCTCTATACCGAACACTTGCAGACGGTGCTCTACCGCACCTCACAGGCAGAAAATCTCAAAGCAGAAGGCAAGGAGCAGTAATGATTGAACAATTTCAAGTAATTGCCGATGCAGTACGTCTTGAAGTAAAGCCTGAGCATCGCAAGAAGATCGGAATCTGTGGCGCTGGCGGCATCGTAGATGGCGCTCATCTTCCAGCATATAAAAAGGCGGGACTTGAAGTCGTTGCGATTTTTGATACCGATAACGCAAAGGCAAAGGATGTTGCAGCGCGTCACGGGATTCCACAAGTTTATGGAACTTTGGCTGAGTTACTTGCCGATCCTCAAGTTGAGATTGTTGATATTGCAGTTCCTGCAGCAGCACAGCCAGAAATTTTTGCCCAGGTTGCCGCCGCTAAGAAGCACATTCTTGCTCAGAAGCCATTTGCCACAACAGTTGCAGCAGGTGAGCTCATGGTCAAACAAGCAAAGGATGCTGGAATTGTGGCTGCAGTTAATCAACAACTTCGCTTTGAAGAAGGCGTGGCAGCTGCACATAAAATGGTTGAACTTGGGTGGATTGGTACTGTCAGTAACTTTTCAATAAATGTAAACCTCATGACTCCGTGGGAACTTTGGCCGTGGGCGAAGGATCTCGAGCGACTTGAGGTCATGTTGCACTCGATTCACTATCACGATCTCATTCGTTGGTTCTTAGGCGATGCCAAGACTGTCTTCTGTGCTGCAGGACGTACAGCAGGACAATTTCCTATCGGTGAAACTCGTACGATTTCCACTGCACTTTATTCAAGTGGCGTGACATCAGTAGTACATGCAAATCACGTAAATCGTGGCGGCGATAACTATGCCGAATATCGCATTGATGGAGATAAGGGTTCAATTCGCGGAACTCTTGGTCTGCTCTATGACTATCCAAATGGTCGAGTCGATACGATCGAGATTAATTCATCCGTTATTCCCACCGATGGTTGGCTTCCATATCCAGTCACAACTCGCTGGTTCCCAGATGCATTTATCGGAACTATGGGTTCAGTAATGGAGAGTATTTCAACGGGAGCAGTACCTCGTTCATCTGTAGCAGAGAACGTAGGAACTTTGAAAATGGTTGAAGCGCTCTACAAGTCGATGGATTCAGGAAAGTCAGTTGACCTCTAACTCGCCTCTTCCTCTCTTCAATCTTGAGGGAAAGGTCGCAGTAATTACAGGGGGCAATGGAGGAATCGGATTGGGTTGTGCCAGAGGGATGGCACGCGCTGGTGCAACGATTGTTATTTGGGCCAGGGATTCGTCTAAAAACATGGCGGCAAAGAATGAATTAGAAGCACTCGGTGCCACCGTTGAGACACTGGAGGTCGATGTTACCGACCGCTCTGCAGTAGAGAATGCAACTGCCCGCACTGTCGAGCTCTGCGGTGGAATCGATATTCTCTTTGCCAATGCAGGTGTCAATATCCGCATGCGACCTGAGGAATACACCGAAGATATTGTTGATCAAATCATCGATGTAAATCTCAAGGCAGTCTTCCACTGTTGCCAAAGTGTTTATCCTTCAATGACCGCTCGCGGCGGCGGCAAAATCATCTTGATTGGCTCACTCACCAGTGTGCAAGGACTTGGTGTTGCACCTGTCTATTCAGCGACCAAGGGAGCAGTTGTTCAATTGGCGAAAAGCCTAGCTGCAGCCTGGGGCGCTGCGAACATTCAGGTCAACACAATATTGCCGGGCTGGATTGTTACTGAAATGACGTCGGTAACGCGTGCTGTTCCTGGTTTACCTGAACATGTCTTATCTCGTACACCAGCAGGGCGATGGGGAAGTCCTGCTGACTTTGAGGGAATTGCAACATTCTTTGCGTCGCAGGCAAGTGATTTTGTGACAGGAACTGACATTCAAATCGATGGTGGATTTACAAGCACGCTTGCAATCTTTGATTTACCTAAGAATTAGGCGCGGTACGCAACACAGTTATTTGAGATTTCGCCAATACCTTCGATACCAGTTTTGATCTTATCTCCTGCAGCCAGATAAACAGGTGGCTTAAAGCCAAGTCCTACACCAAAAGGAGTTCCAGTGTTAATGACATCGCCTGGGAACAGCTCCATGAACTGGCTGATGTACCAAACTATGTGATCAATTCCAAAGAGCAGATCATCTGTATTGGAATCCTGCTTCATTACATCATTGACGCTGCACCATAAACGAAGGTTGCTGGGATTTATTTCATCGCCTGTAACGATCTCTGGCCCGATTGGATTAAATGTTGGAAATGACTTTCCCTTAACCCATTGACCAGATCGCTCAATCTGCCAGTGACGCTCTGAGACATCCTGCGAAATTGTGTAACCGAGGATGTGAGCCTTTGAATCAGCTGGAGAATTCAAATAAAGCGCACGCTTACCAATCACAATCGCAAGCTCTACTTCATAATCAGTAGCGAGACTATTTGGTGGAATCACAACGTCATCATTAGGTCCGACAACGCTATCGGGAGCTTTCATAAAGATCACAGGCTCTGCCGGAGTGTCGGCATTAGTCTCTTTGATGTGACCAAGATAGTTAAGACCAACGCAAATGACCTTTGTCGGACGATTAATCGGAGAACCAATTCGAGTAGAACCTTTTGCAACTCGAGGAAGTGCAGAGAGATCTGCACTAGCAACTGTTGCCATGGCACCAGCTTCTAAACTTGCACGCGACCAGTCGTCAATCAGAGAGTCAACAAGAATGTATTCGTTGCCTGCAACAACTGCTGGTTTTTCCTGACCAGCGCTTCCAATTCGGGCAATACGCATTGAATTATCGACCTTCCGGTAGGCGGCCAAGGCCGGCGTGTGTTTGCAGAATTTGCACATGCTTGGGTTCTAGTTCTTTCAAGGAATTCACACCTAGTAACTTCATAGTGCGCACCATTTCAGATTGCATGATGGTGAGCATCCGCTCAACACCTTCTTGTCCGCCAGCCATAAGTCCATAGAGGTAGGCACGACCGACATAGGCAAAGTCAGCACCGAGTGCCAACGCCGCCAAAACATCTGCTCCATGCATGATTCCAGTGTCGATATGAATCTCGAGGTCGTTCTTAAGTTCTTTCTTTACCTCTGCCAGCATGTGTAGCGGCACTGGCGCGCGATCGAGCTGGCGACCGCCGTGATTACTCAAGATGATTGCATCAGCGCCATATTTGGCAGCGATCTTGGCATCTTCAACAGTCTGGATTCCCTTGATTGAAAGCTTCCCATCCCATTGTTCGCGGATCCACTCCAGATCATCAAATGTCATGGTTGGATCAAACATAAAGTCGAGTAACTCAGCGACTGTGCCTTCCCAATTAGACATTGAGGCAAATGTGATCGCAGGAGTAGTGAGAAAGTTAATCCACCATTCAGGTCGAGGTGCTGCATCCAAAAGTGTTTTGATTGTCAGGCGAGGAGGCACGGTAAGACCATTGCGAGCATCGCGCAGACGGGCACCAGCTGCAGGCACATCAACAGTGAGCATTAAGTGCTTCACACCAGAATCCTGAGCGCGCTTGACCAGAGCCATACTCGCTTCGCGGTCTTTCCACATGTACAGCTGGAACCAATTAACCCCGTTTGGTGAGGATTTAACAACATCTTCAATCGTTGTGGTTCCTAATGTTGAGAGTGTAAAGGGAATTCCAAATTTCTCGGCAGCACGTGCTCCGGCAATCTCGCCCTCTGTATGCATCATGCGAGTAAAGCCAGTTGGCGCGATTCCAAATGGCATAGCAAATTTTTCGCCTAAGATTTCACAACTCGTGTCAACGTTCTTAACATCGTGCAAAATGTTTGGCCTAAATTCAAGATCAAGATATGAGCGACGAGCTCTCGCCAGAGTTACTTCAGATTCAGCGCTGCCATCGGTGTAATCAAAAGGACCTTTAGGTGTGCGGCGCTTTGCAATCAGGCGCAGATCCCACACGGTAAGTGCTTTTGCCAGCCGGTTCTTACGAGTAGGAAATTTGGGAAGGGTAAAGCGCAGCAGCGGAGCTAATTCGCCCACTTTGGGGAATTGACGCTTCACATTCTTCATCCCGTGACTCCGTTCGTCGCATGCTCGGTTATTCGGCTATTCGCGGAAATCCTATACGATTCGTCGCCCACATTCCACAGTTATCAGTGGCAAACCTTCGCTAAGGTGCGAGCATGAGTGATCTAGCGGCAAAAACACGAGCAGCACTTGATGCAGCCGTCGCCGCGATTGGGGGAGCACCTCGTAAAGGTCAGATCGAGATGGCAGAGGCAGTCTCGAGCGCACTCACCGATCGACATCACTTGATGGTGCAAGCAGGCACCGGCACTGGAAAATCTCTCGCATATTTGATTCCCGCGTTAGTTCACGGCCGCAAGGTATTGGTTGCAACCGCAACACTTGCACTTCAGCGACAACTGGTCGAACGAGATTTACCTGCAGTCGTTCCAGCTCTGGAAAAGGAGCTTGGACGGGAGATCACTTACGCGATATATAAAGGCGTGGGCAATTACATCTGCTTGCAAAAAATGAATAGTGAAGAAGTTGATCCTGATGCTGAACTTGTTTTAGAGACTTCTTACTTAGAGAAAGATGCGCAGCGACTTATCGCTTGGGCTAAATCTAAGGGAGCCACTGGCGATCGCGATGACGCACCTGATGTAGATCGTCGAGTCTGGTTGGCAAATTCAACGTCCGGGCGTGAATGTGTTGGCGCCGATAACTGCGCATACGGTTCACAATGCTTTGCAGTTAATGCAAAAGCAAAGGCACAACTTGCTGATGTCGTCGTCACAAATCACACACTTCTTGCAATTGAGATTGTTGATTCACACCCAATTTTGCCCGAGCGTGATGCTGTTATCTTGGATGAAGCACACGAGTTTATGGATCGAACTACTCAAGCCGTCACAGAAGAGCTCACTTCTGCTCGCGTGCAGCGTGCTGCTGCGATGGCGCGAAAGCATATGCCGGGCAAACTCAGCGATGCATTTACAAAGGCCGCTGATGATTTCCACGATGCGATGGCTGATTATGGCGATACCGTTAAAGGCGATTTTGCAGCACTTGGTCGCTTAGAAGAGATTCCAAGCATTCTAGAAGCCCCAGTGCGCAAGGTTCGTGAAGCAGGTGCTGCAATTACCGATGCACTTCGTGCCGATGAAGAGATTATTGATCCAGATGCAATTGCAGAGCGTGCGCGCGTTAAAGGTGCCGTCACAGAGATCACGACGACTGTTGGTAAATTGTTAAAGATGGGCTCTTCACATGTGCTCTGGTATGAACCAACGTTCTCTTCTCTATATTTGGCACCACTTTCAGTCTCTGAGGTGTTGCGCGAGAATCTGCTGACAAAGACTCCCGTGATTGCAACATCTGCCACTCTTACAGTCGGAAACGGGTTTGATGCGATGGCTCGCTCACTCGGTTTTATGGCGCCCGGGGTCTCCAGCGAAGATGAAAGCCAAGACGAGGAAGCAGAGATTGATCCCTCTAACTTTCAAACTCTTGATGTTGGCTCGCCCTTTGATTTTGCAGCACAAGGAGTTCTTTATCTTCCCAAACATCTTCCTGAACCTGGACGAGATGGTCCAAGTAAAGAGGTGCTCACCGAGCTCGGCGAATTGATTGATGCAGCTGGCGGTCGCACCTTGGCTCTCTT
>JAIXYD010000059.1 GCA_027490415.1 Streptomycetaceae bacterium | reverse complement strand
GCTTGTCCTTGTTGGTGTGATTTTTGCACCAGCACTCGTTCGTCTCTATGCACCAGAGTTTTCTACACCTGGCTTTGAAACTGAGAATCAGATCGCAATTGCATTTACCCGCTATTGCTTGCCGCAGATCTTCTTCCTCGGCCTATTCACAATGCTTGGCCAGGTAGCAAATTCTCGAGGCTCATTTGCCCCTCTCATGTGGGCACCTATTGCAAACAACCTGGTTGTTATCGCAGTCTTTGGTGGAGTTCTTTTGCTGCAAAACACAGTAACGATCGACACCATCTCTGATTTTCAAATTCAACTCCTAGGATGGGGAACCACGCTAGGAATCGTTGTGCAAGCTCTGATTTTGATTCCAGTTGTAAAAAGATCGGGAATACAGCTTCGCATCAAGTTTGGCCTCAGTGGTCTTGGCAAATCTTTCTCACTTGCTGGATGGACCTTGGTTTATGTTCTGATTTCACAATTGGGATATTTAGTGACTGTCAATGTGGCAACGAGCGCTGCGGTTCGTAGTGCGCAAGAAGGTGTCACTACAGGTGTTGGTTTTACACCATTTACTAGCGCTTACTACATCATGTTGCTGCCTTACTCGATCGTCACAATTTCGATTGTGACTGCGCTACTTCCACATTTATCAAAACTTGCTATTGAAAAGAATGTTGAAGAGGTTCGTAAACAACTCATTCGTGCAATTAAGATGGTTGGAGTTGTCACTGTACCAAGTGGAGTTGCTCTCTTCTTCTTTGGTCCTATGATGACTGAAGCCCTCTACTTTGGAATCTCACTTGAAGATTCACGGTATATCGGCCAAGTACTTTCTGCATTGAGCCTTGGACTTGTTGCATTTTCAATTAACTTAATTTTGATTCGTGGATTTAACGCATTCGAAGATACTCGCACTCAAGTAATCTCTATTTTGATTATCAACATAATCTCTGTCGCTCTCTCATATCTATTTCTCTATACCCTTGATAGTCAACAAGTAACTATTGGTTTAGGGCTGGCATTTTCAGTGAGTTACATCTTGGGGCTATTTATTACTCTCTCACTTTTGAAGAAACACACGGGAAAGCTGGCTTTCTCAACCTTTGCCGGCCACCACGCCAAACTTTATCTAGCTTCAATTCTTGCTATGGCGCCCCTCTTTGCGGTGATGTATTACTTCGAGTGGGAGAGCGCGGAGTCATCAATAATTTTGCGAGCTATTCGTCTGACATTCATTTTGGCTGCAAGCGGTGCGCTCTATCTGCTCTTCGCCAAACTCTTTAAAATTGCGGAGATCGCGACATTGGCTGAGTTTGGTCGTGGGCTATTAAAGAAAAGAAAAGGTAGGCTGGAGCCATGATTCGTGATCTTGTTATTGTCGGTTCTGGACCGGCTGGATATACAGCAGCAATTTACGCTTCTCGCGCCCAACTCAATCCTGTGCAATATGAGGGTTCTGTGACAGCAGGTGGCGCGCTGATGACAACGACAGAAGTTGAAAATTTCCCAGGATTTGTTGACGGTGTTATGGGTCCAGTCCTTATGGAAGATATGCGTAAGCAAGCCGCACGTTTTGGAACTGAGCTCATCACAGATGATGTCGTTGAAATGGATTTAAAAGGCGACATCAAGACAATTAAGGATGGCAGTGGAAATGTAGTGCAGGCTCGCGCAGTAATTCTTGCCACCGGTTCTGCTTATAAGCACATTGGTCTTGCAAATGAAGATCGCTTATCTGGCCGCGGTGTTTCCTGGTGTGCAACATGTGATGGCTTCTTTTTTAGAGATCAAACTATCGCTGTTGTCGGTGGTGGAGATTCTGCGGTTGAGGAAGCAACATTCTTAACAAAGTTTGCAAGTAAAGTCGTTTTGATTCACCGTCGCGATTCTTTGCGTGCTTCAAAGATCATGGCAGAGCGCGCGCTGAGTAATCCAAAGATTGAAATGTTGTGGAATACAGAAGTTGTAGACATTCTTGGTGAAGATAAAGTTTCTGGATTGGCTCTCAAGAACACCGTTACTGGCGAACTTTCTGAGCGCGACTTCACTGGGCTCTTTGTTGCGATCGGACATATTCCTCGCAGCGAACTTCTTGTTGGACAGATCGATCTTGATGATGAGGGCTATGTGAAGGTAGAGGGGCGTTCTACACGCACCAATCTTCCTGGCGTATTTGCTTGTGGAGATCTTGTAGATCACACCTATCGACAAGCGATTACAGCTGCAGGCTCGGGCTGCCAAGCGGCGTTAGACGCTGAAAAATTCCTCGCACACTAGTAAAGTAAAGTTTTATACAAATAGACCAGAGATAAATTGGAGTAGTCATGGCAACGAGCAAAGTAACCGCAGCTAATTTTGATGAAGAAGTACTCAAAAGCAGCACACCTGTCCTTGTAGATTTCTGGGCTGAGTGGTGCGGACCTTGTCGTGCGATTGGGCCAATCCTTGAAGATATCTCGAATGAGCACGGGGATAAGCTCAAGATCGTAAAGCTCAACACTGATGAAGAGTCTGCGATTGCAATCAAATATGGCGTGACATCAATTCCAATGCTGAATGTCTATGTCAACGGTGAAGTTGTAAAGACAATTATTGGCGCTAAGCCAAAGCCAGCTCTTCTAAAAGAGCTTGAAGCATTTATTTAAACCGTAAGGGTTTTCACTAATGCATTCACAGCTTTCTCCTGATGAGATTCGATCTTTTCAGCAGGAGCGTGGATTAAATGTCACCGGCCTCTTAGATGTTGCTACCGAGCGCGCTCTTGAAGACGCTCGCTGGAAATTAGGTGACCGTTCACTGTATCTACAGCAATCTCCATTGATGCATGGTGATGATGTCGCAGCGCTCCAGTCACGACTCACTGAGATGGGTTTTGATTGTGGACGCGTCGACGGTATTTACGGTGAACGAACTGAAGCGGCTGTTAAGGATTTCCAAAAATCTGTAGGTGCAAAAGTTGATGGTCGTTGCGGGCCAGAAACAATTATTGGTTTGATCCGACTAACAAAAATTGTCTCTGGTGGTGTTCCGTCGCAATTGCGCGAAAGCGCTGCAGCTAGAACACGTGGTCCAGCACTTGCAAATAAGGTTATTGTTTTAGATCCAGGAAGTAATGGCGATGAAGCAGATATTGTCTATGACATTGCAGTTCGTATTGAAGGTCGCTTACTTGCACTAGGCGCTAGCGTTTTTCTTACACGGGGTGCTAAAAATGCTCCAAGTGAATCAGAGCGAATTGCATTTACAAATGCCAACGCCACAGACTTGTTTATCTCTCTTCATACAGATACTCATAGCAATCCCAGCGCGCAAGGAGTAGCGACTTACTTCTACGGCAGCGATGCTCACGGTGTTCACTCTGTTGTGGGAGAACGATTTGCCTCTTTAGTGCAGCGAGAAATTTGCGCCAGAACAAATCTTCTCAACTGTAGAACTCACGCAAAAACATGGGATTCACTTCGCCTTACAAAAGCACCTTCTGTGCGCGTTGATTGCGGATATTTAAGTAATTCACATGATGCAAAGAATTTGGCTAACCCTGAGTTTCGTGACGCCGTAGCTGAAGCCTTCATTATTGCGATTCAACGCCTTTACTTAGCCGCAGAAGACGATGCAAAAACAGGTACTTTGCGCATCTCAGATCTGCGTAGCGCCGGTATTCGCCGCTAAATAATTACCCCAGCACTGCGGGCAATGTGGGAGACTTCTCCCTATGTCTGAGGTGAATACACGATTCCATACAGGTGCTCCGCAAAAGCTTGAAGAGCGCTTTGCTGCCCGCGCCGCTGGAATGCTTCCAAGTGAAATTCGTTCACTCTTTGCTGTTGCCTCACG
>JAIXYD010000089.1 GCA_027490415.1 Streptomycetaceae bacterium | reverse complement strand
TTCACGCTGATGGGAACCCCGACGGCCACTGGATTTACCCTCACTCAGTCCAACAATCAGGCTGTGCTCAGGGTCGAACCAACAGTAAATCCTGGCACCTATCTACTTACGATTACCGCTCGAGACAGTCTTGGCGCAACAACGAGCATTAACAAAACAGTTGTCGTTGTGCCGGGTCCAATTTTGATTGGAAGCAACTCACTAATTACTGCTCGAGGTTTTGCTTTTAGGTCACTTCCATATTCGGTAACCAATGGAATTGCACCATTTACTTACACGCTTACTTCTCGTGCCGTGAATCCATCCAACAATCCAACAACAGGGATTACCTTCGAAACTTCTACGATGACCCTACGTGTTGCAGATACAGTCTTGGCTGGAACCTATATCGAAACTTTGACGGTTCGAGATAGTAGAGGCGCAACTTCATCACTTGTGATCAATTTAGATGTGAGACCACCGGCTGTTTTGTCAGGAAGCCTCTCGATTACTAAGTCATATGGCGAATCTTCAATTAGTAATTACACAGTCAGCTCCGCAACTGGAGTTCCACCGTTTACATTCACAACTTCTACGCCAACGGTTGAGAATGTTTGTGCACCGATAACCGGAACTTATATTGGTGATGGCACAAATGGTGTTCTTGGTAGGTCGTACACATATGAGAAGTTCACAGGCTTCGAGCGTTGTAACTGGATAGCTCCTGCGGGTGTGACATCGGTTGATTATGTTGCAGTCGGTGGTGGTGGCGGCGGCGGTAACAATCGCGGTGGCGGTGGTGGTGGCGGTGGTGTTGCCTCTGGAACTGGACTATCAATAACACCAGGAACCGTTTATGACATTGCCGTTGCACAAGGTGGTACTGCAACAAACGACGGTAACGATTCATGGATCGGTAACTTCGGCGCAACGACTCTCTTTGTAAAGGCAAACGGTGGTGGTGCTGGTGGTTCTATGTCTAGCGATCTAGCAACAATCACAGGAAATGATGGACGGACCGGCGCTGCAACAGTAAGGACTGCCGGCGGCTCTGGCGGTGGTGGCGGAAATAACTTTAATGACGGCACGGCCCGCATCGGTGCTGGTGGTGGCGCGGGTGCAGGAACAGTTTCAGGCAATGTCGGTGGAAACAGTTATCGCTGTGATCCAAGCCCGCCTGGATATTCAAACAACTCAGATGGAGCAACAACTGGAACAGGTGGTCGCACCACGGGTGGCGGTGGTGGCGCTGGCGGTGCGGGTGTTGGATACAACTGGTCAACAGGCTGTCCAACCTATAACTCTGCTTTAGCTCCAAATGGTGGCGCTGGCGTTACCTCGCTTTTGACCGGTTTAGCCGAAGTCTATGGCGGCGGCGGTGGTGGTGCCGATGGTCGCTCACTCACCAAACCATCGAGTGAAGACGGTTATCGAAGCAACGGTGGTGGATTTGGTGCAGGCGGTGGTGGAAATGGTGAATCACTTCGCGATGCAGCGGGAGAGAACTTATCCCCTGCACGACTTGCAACTTCTGGCGCGTTAAACACCGGCGGCGGTGGTGGTGGTGGAGTTAGCACTGCTGGTTCTGGAGGTAGTGGTGTTGTTGTTGTTCGCTACGAGACCCCTGTAGTCGATTCGGTAACTGTGCAAGTAAACACAGTGACGAACGGCTCCACTTTAGTGGATGGTAGCGTTGTAATTTCTATCCCTGAGAGAACTCCAGTGGGAAGCATTACGAGCAAACTCATTCGTTTGTATCAAAATGGCGTTTACACCAATTACCTTATTAATGTCACAATCAATAAGGAAACTCCGACTGCTGTACTTTCCCTACCGGGATCTGTCACTACAGTTAAATATGGAACACCAGTAACAATCTCTGCTGTTGCTAGCACTCAAGGTAAAGTCGGATTTAAAAATGGTTCAACCGACATAGCCGGATGTACTGAAGTTGTGGCAGTAAGTGGGCTTGCAACATGTGAGTGGACTCCAACTGCCGTCGGTGCAGCCACGATTAATGCTGTTTTGACACCGACTGACACTGCAAACTACAACAGCAGTAGAGAAGCAACGCTTGCTGTAACTGTCGCAAAAGCAGACACATTAACGGTCACAGTCTTATCGCAGACAGAGACATTCACCGGTACCACAATCGTTGCCACCAGAGCCTTTACAACGACAGGTCTTGCCACAATCGATTCATTAACTGCCATCTCGATGCTCTATACAGGCACAGCTAATGATGGAAATGCTTACTCGAGCACCACAGCGCCAACAAATGCTGGTACTTATTCAATAGCCCCAAACTTCCCTGCAAATTCAGCTGCCTTTACCTTTGGAGTGGGCTCACTTGGCACCACTTCTGCGATCACAAATTATGAAAGCGTGACAGTGGTTTCAGGGACTTTAACCGTCAGCCGCGCTCCGCAAGTGATGTCATTTACTTTTGCAAATTCAAATACAGTCACATATTCACCGACAGCAACTCTTGCCTCAACTGCCACGACACGTCTTGGTTTAGGAACACGGACGTATTCATCTACAACTCCGATTACCTGTTCGATTAGCGAAACCGCTGTAGTGACAGTCCTTCAAGCCGGTTCATGTTCAGTGCAGATGGCAGTTGCATTAACCGCAAATTATGAGGCCGATACAGCAACAAGAGTGATCACCATCAATAAAGCCTCTCGCACCTTCTCACTGACCCCAGGTGTTTCAACTCTGAAATATGCCGACACAACAACTGTGACTGCAACTCTTTCTGGTGGCGCTGCAGATGGCACCATCTCTTACACACTTGGCTCACCTGCCGGATGTACTTTCGATCCACTCTCTGGTGAATTGGTAGCAATCTCAGGAACGATCCAATGTCCGCTGACTGCAACCATCTCTGAGGGCATCAACTATTTGGCCGAGACTGCAACGGCAATCTCACTGACAATTGCTCGAGCAAATGCACCGGTGATCACCCTCGATACCATCACAGCTCTTAACCACACCCCTGGCATCAGAGCCCAGATCATGCCTACCTTTACGATCGCAGGACTTAAGAATCTCGATACTGCAGATGCTCTGACCTACACCTACAGCTTTATCTCAAATCCATTTGAGACTTTTGCCTACTCTGATACCCGCACGCCGATAGATGCAGGAACATACCGAATCACTCCATCTGCGTTGACTCTGAGCTCAGGCTTGATGAGTAACTATGAGACCCCTACCTATTCATCAAGTGCGATCAACTTTGTGATCAACAGAATCGCACAAGAGACTGTGACCATCCAGAGCGTCAACGGTGAGGTTGATGTCCCATTCACCTTGATTGCAACAGGCGGTTCAACTACTGGCGCAATTACCTTTGCCAAAGTCTCTGGCGCAAATTGCAGCGTTACGGGAACTACTTTGACTGCCACCCAAGCCGGAAGTTGCATGGTGACAGTCACACGCGCTGGCGATCGCAACTACCTGCCATTTACCTCGGAAAGTGTCACAGTCAGAGTGCGTAACTTCGTGATGGTGCAGATCTTTATTCCAGCCAACCCAATTACTGGAATTACCATCACACCAAGTGTTCCTTTGACTAAAGGCCCTGATACTTGTTCAACAGGGTGCGTTCCTAGAATTACCAGCGCAGATGTCTACGATGTTGCAGAAGGCGATCTGATTGTCTTGACCGGCGTGAGCTTCAATGGCGTTACCAAGGTCTACTTCAATATTTATACAGAGGCACCAAACTTTAACGTTGATTCAGATACCCAGCTATCTGTCCGAGTGCCGGCAGATCTGCCGCTGGGTGATGCAACGATCGAGGTGGTTTCACCTGGTGGAACGTCGAACAGACTCTTCGACTTTATTATTCTGCCCTAAGTGAATTACTTGCCGACTTTTGGCGCAAAGGTAATTCGCACAGCAACTGACTTGCTTGGGATTGTGTCGCTGACATCGATTTTAAATGCTGCCTGATTAAAAATTTCAGGAAGCTGGGCTTTCATATCAACGCTAAAGTTAATTGCAGTCACTGTGGCGCTATTAATCTTTTCGGCAGCTCCGTCATATCCGCCGATAATCTGCACGTAGATCGCCTCAGAATCGGCTGACATTCCTTCGGTTTTCTTAAACTTTTCGATATCAGCCTTCATCTGTTCTGGATCAAACTTTGTATATAGATCTGCCATGCCAGATGTCATGTTGATTGAGTTAAGGGAAACCTGAGGAGTCTCTGGTGTATTTCCTGGGGGAGCGGTACGAGTATTTGGCACAAAAGAAATAGTTGCAAGAAAGATCACCATGAGTGCCAAGAAAAGGTCGGCATACATCCAGCCGGCTTTCTCTGTGACATCTTCACCCATTCCAGAAACAGGTACCTGGGATCTCCTCATGATTTACTTTTCTTTGCCAAACTTCTTTACATCTTTTGCAAGTTCTTTAGATGTCTTTGCCATCTCTTTAGATGTCGCCAATAGATTGCGAATCGAAGCTGCAACATTTGCATTAACGACTTCAGGAGTTGCACTCTTTTGAGTGTGTAGATACTTAAAGATTTTCACTCCGAGCGCCAGGCGTCTGTTATCAAGTGCTGGGACGATCTTGCGCATCGCTTGCTTATGGCGAATCTCCAAAACTGAGACAGCCATCGAAAGTGCGATGACTACACCGATGATTGCGCCATCAAGTAATGCGATGTGGCCGATGGTCCAATCTTTTGACAAGATGCCATAACCGTTCTGCCAGAATTCCAAGAAGTTCACAACAGCGTTTGGATTAGCAGTTGTGTACTTCTCAAATGCTGTCGTTGCCTTGCTTACGGCAATCCATGTGAGTGCAACTGGAACGAAGACCAAAATGTTTCGAGAGATCGCAATTAAATTAGTAAGGCGTACTTGCTTGTCACCTGCGCGGTATTCAACCGGTGGCAAAATTTCAAAAGATGCAAGGGATGCCCAGGCATCGAGGTCTTGTCCCGTCTCAAGATCTTCAATCAAGCTGGTGACCAGAGCATCATTTTCGCAATGGTTGCTTTGGGCCCACTCTTTGATCTCGGCGATCAACTCAGCAGGGGCGGTGGTCTTCTTCTTACGCGTAGCCATGAGGAGCAAAGTACCCGAAATCGCTGCGATTAATAGTCTTCGGGTCTATTCGTTTATGATTGCGCCATGAGTTCACGGCGTTCATTAGCGCTCAAGCGGGTAGCAGCAGCTGCCTTCTTGGCGATATTCGCTGTGCAGGTATTGCCATCACTTGCAGATGT
>JAIXYD010000163.1 GCA_027490415.1 Streptomycetaceae bacterium | reverse complement strand
GCCGTGGATCCTGGGTTTGTACCCCATGAATAATCACCGAGTGGGTTATTAGTCTCGCGAGTTGCGCTGCTACCAGCCAATGTTGGCAGATAGTTAGATGCGCTAAATCCTGCAGGTCCCTGCAATTTGATTGCAATGCGAGATGTTGCGAAGGTGGTATTGGTGAATCGATCTGGTGTAAATGTTGTTGTAACTGTCTGCGAGGCAGTAGTAAACCCAGTTGTAGTTGATGCAGATGCACTCATCTTTGGCGCAGCTGCGGCGCTACCTGGTGCAACCGCCATGGGAACTACAGAGCCACCAAATTCAACGACATAACCAGTTGGCCATGAACTCCATGAGTTGATCAATGAATCGATAGGGCCATCATTCCAAAGACCATTGGAGAGTGACATCGCCCAGTTCTCGCCGCCATAGGCGTTATTTGGCTCGCCTGAATTCCAGTTGGTGTAACCGGCCGAAGTTGAGCAATTAGGAGTTCCAGGTGCCGCGTAGAAGGCGGTATTTGCTTCAGGTCCATCTGCATACTTCCAGCAACCTTCTTGCTCGATATCAGTTGCACCGAGCCAGAATGAATTGCCGCCGGCTTTCTTGCGAATCAATGCGAAGTCGGCTTGAGTATTTGGTGTTGCTAAATATCCCTGAAGACCAAGGTAGGTCTTAGTAAGTGCGTTGGCGCGTGCCTGCTGCCAAGTAACTTTCTCAGAGACCCACATGTAATAGTGGCCGTTCTTTCCGTAAAGTTGAACGGTCGGAACTTCAAGAGCGACACCATCGCTGGCATTGGCCTTGCCGATACTGTTCTTAATTTCTACGGCGCAGATGATGGACTTACCGACTGCTTGATCGTAGATATCACCAGTGAAAATCAATGAAGGTCCTGTACCCAAGACGGTCTCGATAGAAGAAGAGAAGTAGTACGCGCCAACGCCCCAGGTAAATGTTGCCTTCTCATCTCCGACAAGCTTGCGAGCTTCGCAGGTAAGAACTTGGTTGGCAGGAATTGACTGAGGTGTGAGTCCCTTGATATCGACAGAGAAGTAATCAGGAGCGGTTGGCTCTTTTACATAAATCGCAGTTGTCGAAGATCCTGATGCTACGAGGTTAGTAACGGTTACTTTGCATCGGAGGTACTTACGGACACTTGTAAGAATATTTACAGAATCAAAAACGAAGGTGGCGTTGGTGCCGATGATTGCGGCGTTTCGATCAATATCCCAACTGCTGTTCTGTAGCGTCCATTCGTACTTGATTGATTCGTACTGCTCTGGCTGGTCGACTTGGCAAGTAACGATCTGAGCAGGGGAAGGGGTCTCATTGCTGAGCAGCCCTTCAATCTTAATAGTTGGTGAAGGTGTACCGATAAATGGCATCGAGACACCAACGATGTTAAAGCGTGTGCCGCCTGGGCCTGTAACTCCGGATGCACAAATGATTGATTTATTGATTGCTTTGACGATGATCTCTTTCGTCAAAATCAGGGTGCTGCCTTCGCCAACGAGTTGTGCGCCTGTTCCTAATTTGTCACGTGTGTAGTAATCACCGACGTACCACTGAGCAGGAAGTGTGCGCTCTACGTTGTTGCGCCAGGTCGCATTTGAACAGGACAGATTTGTTCCTGTCTTTGGAGCAGCTGAACCTAGGCCACTAATTGATTGTGAAGTATCAAGGACTGGGGCAGAAGGAATAGATAACTTTCTTTCCACCGGTAGTTGGGCTGTGCGTGATCTACCGATGACAACACAGGTGAAGGTCTGTCCGGCATCATCATTTGTGACAAGTACTGATGCAGAGCGATCACCCGAGATGCGAGAAGGAGAAGTCCAGTACTGATCGAATTCGATGGTGTTTTCAGACCATTCACCTTTGTCGCAGCTAAGTGTTGAGCCAACACGTGCGCTACCAGTGATTGTTACAGGATCAATATTCGATGGGGCTGCTTGGTTGTACTCCTTTGCCGCCTTTGAAACCAAGACAATTCCATTTGAAATGTTCTTGAGGTAATAGGTGACGCGAGTAAAGATTGTTGGCTTACCGCGATCGCAACCCTGGGCAGAGCCCCAACTTGTTAAACCAACAAGAACTGGCTTTCCATCTACGACGCCCATGAGTGGTCCGCCGGAGTCACCGTTACAACCACCAGCGTAAAGTCTCTCGGCCTTGATGTAACGACCACTTGCAAGCATGATCTCGGGCTTGAATCCACTGCCGTATGCACGCTTTGCTGCAGCATCCTGCAAATCTAAGTTTGCTGTTCGCAGAAACTTTGCAACCTCGTTGTTCTGGTCGAGACCCCATCCATACATTCTGAATTTGGTTAGCTTCTTTACCTTTGCAATCTGTGCCGGAGTTGGGATGGCGACAGGCTTTACATCTGTAACTGGTCTTGTGAGTTTGAGAAGGCCAAGATCATTTGTAATTGTCTTCTTGCTATAGCGAGTATCGCGCCAGGTTCCTGAGACTTCTAATAGGGGAGCATCACTATCGAGTGTGTCTGAACCAAGCTTGACCCAGTAGAAACCTTTATCAAATGTGCAGTGTGCTGCGGTAATGATGATGTCGGCACGAATGAGCGATCCGGTACATATGAATTCGGCTTGTTGACTAATGTTTTTTGTATACCAAATTGATGCAACCCAAGGAGCGGTGACGCTTGCTTCAGGAACTTCTTCACCGAAGACAACAGCCTTTGCCTGTGTTGATGCAAAAGGCGCAATTAAAAGCCCAAGGATGAGCGAGGTCGCTAAGGAGACGGCAAGGCCGCGACGACGCATCGACACCGTTACTCCTTTACGAAAGTTATCTTGTTACATCCAGGTGATACGAGGACAGCTCCGCGTTCAAAGATTCCCGTTGCAATCCAATAGGCGGTAATTTTACTTCCCTTGTAGGTACCTGAATCAACTCCAATAGTGATACCGCTGATTCCTAGAGACTTTATGCACGCCTGATGGGTATTTGAGAGACTGGTCAGACTTCCAGGAAGCTCGAGAGGCAGGATCTTTTCGGCAATTGGGCCGATGTAGCCGCCGTAATTGGCTCCTGAATTTGTGCTGCGGACCGCCTGGGTCAGATCGCTTCCGACATCTTCGCCATTTCCGTAGATCGCTCCACCGTCTTGAGGTTCGGTAACTGTCGGAATCTCTGGCTCTGATGTTGGTGCATCTGTTGAATCTGTTGAATCTGTTGGTGCATCAGTTGTTGGCGTTGTTGGCGTTGTTGGCTCTTCGCTTGTGATCGGTGGGATCACTGTTGTTCCGTCATTGGAAAGTCCGTTGACTCCGACAAATGCCATCACGGTCAAGATTGATGCTGCGGCCAACCACGATGAATTCTTGGTGAGGCGCTGCGTGAAAGTATTTCCAAAACGATTGCTGCGAACAACAGTGGCATCTTCTGCCATCAAAGATTTCAGGTGGTCATCAAAGCGGGATGCCACATCAGCTGGCATCGACTCTGGCTGCTTATCACTTGCCAGAGATGCCAACGCTTGTTCAATCTCGCGATCGTCTCTTGGATCCATTACTGGCCACCTTTCTCTTCTTTGACGGATTGGACGGGCTTTTGGTTCCCGCTGCTCCCGCTACTCCCGCTACTCCCGCTTTCGCGCTCGCCCAGGTAGGCAGCGAGCGCTTCTTTACCTCGCGAACAACGCGATTTGATTGTGCCTGGGGCAACCCCAGCGATTGCCGCCGCCTCATCTATCGAGTACCCCTCGATGATTGTCATGGTTAAGGCAAGGCGTTGATCTTCAGGCAAGGTTGCAAGAGCCTGCGTAATGATGACTTTGGTATCACTCTGGTCTGCAAAAGATGTGGTGTCGTGGATTCCCTCGTCATCACTATCACTGAGCTGAGGGCGGACCGATTCTTTACGCAAGAGATCGATACACGCATTCTGCACAATCATGTACATCCAGGTGGTGACTTTAGATTCACTGCGAAATGTGTGGGCTTTGCGAAAAACAGCAGTCATGGCTTCCTGCACCGCATCTTCTGCAATCGCAGCATCGCGAACAGTTTTGCGGGCAACGCTCCACATCCAATCGCGTCGGCGCTGTAACAAAATGGCAATCGCGTTTTTCTCACCGGCTAAATAGGCGTGCATCAGCTCTTCATCGCTGCGCACATCTGCCGACATGGAAAAACTCCCAACACGTGCCGGTTGTGGCACATGCTGGGAGTTTAATTCCTATTTCTAGAAAGTACCTTCCCCTGCAGCCAAGTAGCTGACGGTAAAGGAGCGGGAGGTCATGTTCTTCTGTGTTCCTGAGCGTAGAACACGGATGCGGTAGGTGACATCGTGATCACACCAGGTTGGAGCGGTTCCAAAATCTCCCATGCACAATGGGTTGACCGGCAATAAAGCCACACCGGCTGCATCTGTGCGACTTGAGTAAGAGAGAACCCATTCACCGCTGAGCTCATCAAATTCGTCAAGAATGACGCGGCGACTGACAGATGGTGGAGTTACTTGTACGCGCACCATCGGCATATCGGTGATCATGTCGTAATCCTCTTCAGCAAAATCACGGTGTACGCGATCTGCTCCATCTTGCCAAGCCCAGCTGACTGCAGCTTGAGTTTTTGGTGTTCCAAGTGCGTTGGCAGGGGCAATCGATGCAATCAAGCCAGCAACGAGGGTGAGAGCAATTGCTGCTCGCGAGATATTTCTATTCTTTGCTTTCACGGCCATTCTCCTTCTGTGTTTATCGAATTTCACCTTCTGAAATTTCGTTTCGAGTGGCTTACATAGGCTTTGACGCAATGGGTGCCATAAAAGTTCCCGCTGATTTTTCGATGGAACCTTTTCGATAGGTAGCGCGTCTTACTCCATGTAAAGCGAATACAGGAAACGCTTTTAAGGAGAAGAAAATGAGGAAAGTACTCGCACTTATTGCAATGTCTCTCAGCATGGTTGCAGGAATGGCTATTGCAGTGCCGCAGCAAGCATCAGCAATCACTTATGGAGATCTCGTAACAGATCCTGTTGCGCAAGCTCCATGGGTTGTATCGATCTGGTCTTCTCCTACGATCGATGGAGATAAGAAGCATGTATGCACGGGCACTCTCGTTGATCCTCGCGTTGTAGTTACGGCAGCAAACTGCCTTACCGAGAAGGTCTTCTACTTCGCGAAGGTGGGCGCAAATACCCTTGATGATGAGACTGAATTTGTAGCTGCCACTAACTGGATGGCACTTCCACGCTTTACTGCCAAATCACCAATCAGCGATATCGCTGTAATGCATTTAGCTGGCACTTACACCGGTTCGATGATTCCTGGCGTTGCAACTGAAGAGGATGCCAGTGCGATCGCACGTACTCGTCCTTACACAATGTACGGATGGGGAATGGATCAGAATCGCGAAGCCGCAGATCTACTTCGTAGTGCGACTTTGACTCCACAAGATTCAGCAGCAGGCCGTTTTTATGGCAAATACTTTAATAAGACTCTCATGATGGCTGCCGGTCGCGGTATTCCTGTTGAAAAAGTCTATGCAGGTGGATGCGTGGGCGATGCTGGTGCACCACTTGTTGCACAGGTAAATGGAGTTACCAAGCTAATCGGAATCACGAGTTGGTTTGCCAAGGATTGCAAGGTCGCAGCACCTACAGTCTTTGCGCGTGTTTCTTACTATGCAAAAGATATTGCTAAAGCTGTTACCGACGTCAAGGCAGCAGCCAAATCAGTCAAGATTACAAAGAGCGTTGTAAAGGTAGATGCACCTGTGATGCACGGGCAGCTCTATATCAATGGCATCTATCCAAATAACCGCTTCTATCACGGCCAAATGCTCACTGTTGATGGCTGGTGGTGGGCAAGTAACGTGGAGGCAGAGAGCATTCGTTGGTATGTAACAACACTTCCAAACGCACCGATGTCTCGCGTTGGTCGCCTTGTTGGCACAGGGCCATCGATGTATCTGACGTGGCCATTGCTGCAGCAGAGTGCAGGAACCTATTTAGTTGCCGAAGTTTCAGGGTCTATGGGTAACCAGGTGACAACAAATGTTGCTGCGGTCTACTTGAATCCATACTTGATCGGCTAGTCCGGTTGGAGCTGGCTTCTAGTTTTCCTGCTCTAAGATTCAAGCATGGAATTAACTACATGTCTCTGGTTTAACGGGCGCGCTCGCGAAGCTGCAATCTTCTACACGAGCATCTTTCCCGATAGCTCAATGTCAGATAACTGGATCGCACCTACAGATACCCCAGGCAATAAGCAGGGCGAAGAAATAGTGGTTAATTTCCGCATGTTTGGGCGCCCATTCATTGGCCTCAATGGGGGACCGCAGTTTCCATTTACGGAAGCGATCTCATTGCAGATTCCATGTGCAAATCAAGAAGAGATCGACAAGTACTGGGCGTTGTTAACTGCTGACGGCGGAGAAGAAAGCCAATGCGGTTGGCTCAAAGATAAGTTCGGCTTATCGTGGCAAGTAACTAGTCCCGAAATGGGTCAGTACATAGGCGGGCCTGATGCAGAAGGTGCCCAGCGCGCAACGAAGGCGATGCTAGAGATGCGCAAGATTGATCTTGCTGCGATGAAGGCTGCTTACTTAGCGAACTGAACGTAAGACCGCGGTGACTTTACCGAGGATCTCGCAGTTGTCTCCGTTGATGGGTTCGAAGTCATCGTTTGCAGGAAGCAACCAGATGTGTCCATCTTTACGTGAGAATGTTTTCACAGTTGCTTCGCCATCAATCATTGCGGCAACAATCTCGCCCTTGTTGCAATCTTTCTGAGAGCGGATAACAACAAAGTCACCATCACAGATAGCAGCGTTGATCATTGAATCGCCAACGACTTTGAGCATGAAGAGATCACCGGAACCAACGAGTGATTCTGGAAGTGGAACGATCTCTTCAACATCTTGTTCGGCAGTGATAGGTCCACCTGCTGCGATGCGACCGACGAGTGGGATAAAGCGAGTCTTATCTGTAGGAGCTGATGCATCGACCATTGAATCTGGCAGTACTACTTCCATCGCACGGCCGCGGTTTTCATCACGACGGATGAAGCCCTTCTCCTCGAGGATATCGAGCTGATACTTAACTGAGGCGGGGGAGGCTAAGCCTGCGGCATCGCCGATTTCACGCATAGAGGGGGCATAGCCCTGGGACTCTGTGGCGGTTTTGATGAAGTCAAGGATTGCGACCTGACGGGCTGAGAGCTCGCCGTCGCTAGTGGGGGATGTCTTTTTGGCCATACACAGATGATTCCACAGGTTGGGGATAAATTCAAACATCTGTTCGAAAATATCTTGCAGATGTCAGTGGTGGGGGGTATTGTTTTCCTATCGAACAAGTGTTCGAAAACCTTCCCCAAGGTTGTATCGCAGGAGTAAAGATCATGAGCACAGCGACAATCAACGCAGTAAGCGCTAAAACCCTTATAAATCAAGGCTTTTCGCAGATAGTCGAATCGACCAATCCGTCCGGCAGCATTGTTCTCAATCGCCGTGGTCGCCTAGCTCGCACACTCGTGGTCCTTTCTCTTGCGGTCGTCATGGTCGCCACCTTCGCCTTTAGCGCAGGGGCCGGCAGCACCGATTCGATGTCAGCTACCCCAGATTCATATGTGACTGTCGTAGTCGGCCCTGGGGAGAGCCTCTGGTCGCTGGCAGGGCGTTTGGCGGGGGATTCTGATCCGCGCTCGCTGATTGAAGAGATAATGGTTGTGAACTCATTGGCTACTCCAGATGTCCAGGCTGGCCAGTCGCTTCGCATTCCGCTCCACGACTAAAGGACGGGGTAAAAATCCGACGCGGCGTGTCGGATATCTACTCAACAGGAAAACTCTCAAGAATTGCTTTATAGTTCCCACTAGATGTAGGGGTCGGATCACTAAAAACTTCCATTAGTAGTGTT
>JAIXYD010000009.1 GCA_027490415.1 Streptomycetaceae bacterium | reverse complement strand
ATTGAGATTACTGCGCTCTAGTTCTTAATCTGTTTAGCACAGCTATCTTTTGAAGGCTTTGGCGCTACCGGCTTCTGCGTTGGAGTAGGTGTCGGCGTTGGCGTTGGACCTTGAGCGATCACGAGTTCGAGTGGAACACGAACCTTTGCATGTGTGCCTGTTGCATCCACAAAACCAATTTCACCTGGCCACGATCCAGCAGGCAACCCTTTGATTGAGAGTGTCCATGCTCCACTAGTTGAGCGCACAACTGTCTGTGTGAGGAGATTCTCTGGACGATTCTGTGGATCTGGATAGAAGCGGACGGTGCCAGTGACAACAGGCAGACCTGTCGGTCTAAAGACTTCGATCTTTATAGTTGCATTCTTATCTGTTGTTGTAGCGTTCACCGATTTAATCGTCAACGTAGATGTCTCGTTCTTAGGCATGAAGTCACTTTCGGCGGGCTTCCATGTTCCTGTTGCAAGTGCGACAAAGTCATCATGAGTTCCGCGGAAAACATTTAAATCAAGGCGATTTCCTGGAACTCCATACTTGGGAGCAATTCCACATGATGAGTACTGCCAAATAATCCACTGGGATGAACAGTTTGCAGATGTCCAAGAATGTACATAGCAACCACCTGGTTTTAACCCAGGTTGTCCAAGTGGATCGGCTGGATCAATCCCATACTGAGCAAGCCACAACGGATAGGTTGCGAGTTCAGCATCACGGACCATGGCTGTTTCTAGAAAAGCTGGATATGAATAGAGAATTGGAGTGCGGCCAGTCTTGTCTTTTACAATTCTGAGGAATGTCTTGGCCCACAAGGTCACTGATTGTTTACTCGCATATTTTGAACAGCCAGAGTTGTCATAACGAACACAGTTATTTTCAAGATCGAGCGCGTATGGCAGATCCATTTCGTTATAGCCACCTAGTGCTGCAAGTCTCCAGAGAACTTTCTGTGCCTGTGCAGCGGCATCACGTTCAATGACGGCAGAATCTTTCGAATCAGGCAATACGGCATAGTGATAGAAGCCGGTATAAATTCCTGCAGCTTGCGCAGCGCTTCTATCCATAATCACGTACTTCAGGGCGAGTGCATCTGCCTCATCGCGTGTATCGGAGGCTTTAATCATTACAAATCGCAATCCAGCGCGATACTTCTTTACAAAATCAATCGGCGCATCATTGGGATGTTGCCAACGACTTACATCTGATCCATGTATTCGACCGCCAGGTCCCAACGGATCAACTACAAGAGATGCGCCATCTGAGATCTGAGGTACCGGCCTAATCACAATCTCTCTCGTGGGGGAGTAGATAGTCTTGCCAGCGATGCTCGCCTTTGCTCGATACTTCATCTTTGCATTTGGCGCGGTCGCAACCGTGACTACACGCCACGTACCAACTGCTGCGGTCTTACTTATAAAACGTGTGTCTTGCCACTTTCCTTTAAGGTAAATCTGAACAGTGATCGGAATCGATTTCTTAGCTGGCTTGAGTTGTCCGTATAAAGTCACAACTGGTTCAGTCCGCCCTGGTGTCTGATTGAGCGACATAGTGAGTTTGCCACCAGCGGCATACGTCGGGGTTGCATAAAGCAGACCTGCAATAAGAACCATAGAAATTGCAATCAAACCTTTTTTCATGGACGTTGCTCAACTTCAATCTCTACGCCACACACCTGCAAAACCGCAGCTTTCAACAGATCAATTTGGCGGACTCGCGTTTCGGGAAATTGGTGCGAACCCCCGAATTTGCCGCTATCAGAGTAATCGAGTGTAAGTACCTTGCCATCGAAATCAGCTAAACGTGCATCAAAGAAAGCCATCCACGTCACTCGATCTTGTCGCTCAACTAGATCAAGAACATCATTCCATTGCTGGCGAAGTTCGTCCAAGGTGAGTGCGCGATCCATGGCGCAACTCTAGCAAGTTAGATCTCACTACATGTGTCGAGGAGCGCCAATCCACTTGAAGTACTCACCTGTGATTACAACACGAAGGTTTCTAGTTCGATCTGGCGTTACCTTGAGATGCTGAGCTATACGAGCAACAATTTGTTCTACCGACTTTTCACTTACAAATCTGACCTTAGCGATCTCAGAGTTGCTTAATCCCTGGGCGACAAGGCGCAACGTTGCCATCTGAATATCAGTGAACTCATTAAAAACAGTGAGAAAAGCATTCTCATGAAGAGAAGCGTGCGCTCGGACCCACTGTGCACTTGAATTCGTAGAAGAAGATTCTAGGGATTGCACAATGGCGAAACTTAATACTGCTAAATCAGCAACAGAACGTTTGAGAACGATCTGAACACCTTTGGGGAGGGCTTTTTCGGAGACCCCGAGTAAACGTAGATCCGGACATGCTGTCATGAGAACAATGCCGAGTTTGGGGTTGGTTTTCCTAAAGGCGCTTATGATCCCAACTGCATCTGTACTTGCGAACATCAGGTCAATAATCAGAACTTCAGGCTGTAACGATCTGAAGGTGTTCTCGGCGATTATTTTGTTACTAGCTTCTCCCACAACATTGATTCCGTGAAGTCGCAGAGCTGCACTCATAGTTGTTAATTCAAAAGCATCATCACTTGCGATCATTACACGATGTAAAGCCGCAGCAATCATGAATCAAGGTATCGCTCTTTTGATCCTTAAAGGAGAAATTTGAATCGCTAAATCAGTTTTCTTATTGCATCAGGAATCATCGCAATGACCCCAGAAGCCGAGATTGGGGCATCCCTAGATGCCAAGAGTGCGGCAGTGTTATGAATAAATGCCGCACTGGCAGCAATTTCAGCTAATCTCTTTCGATCGTTAAGAATTTCTATGTAATTGGTAGCGACAAGTGCCCCGATAATCCCGGCGAGAACATCACCTGTCCCAGCAGTTGCCAGCCATGGCGTTGAGACTGGAAGTTCGATAATTGAATCACCGTCTGCAACCACCGTGTGAGAACCTTTCAGCAGCACGATGACACCGAGTTTTTCTGACGCGATGGTCGCCCATTTCTTCGGATTACCTTCAATAGCCTCTGAGGTCACTGTGACTCCGCGCGATTTCAGCAGGCGAGCTAGTTCGCCTGCATGAGGTGTAATTAGTGTGGGTTGTTCAAATTTTCCCGCAAGATGGAGCGCACCTGCATCCAGGATTGTCGGAACGCTTTGCTTAGCGATCAGAGCAAACCAACGATGACGTAACCACGTAGTGATATCGCTGTAGCGCTTGGATTCAATTCCTGATCCCACCAGCCATGCGGTGACAGCGCCGGGTTGTACAACAACTTCAGGATTTGAATGAAGAACGAGATGGGCAAGCCCTGAATTGCTATGGAAGCGAATCATTCCAACACCGGTTGCTGACGCACTCGCTGTAGAAAGGACCGCTGCACCAGGAAACTTGGCAGATCCGGTGATTACGCCTAGGACACCACGCGAATATTTATTGTCGAGTTCGCTGGGAGTAATAATGCATTTCTTAACATCGCGGGCTTTCCAGGTACGAGTACTCATAAGCCCACTCTAACTCTGCAATTAGTGAAGTGCTAAATCAGCTTCGCCTTGAGTCCAATGCGTGAAGGTGACATCGAGAGATTGAGAGATAGGGCTTGCGCAATGAGGGCCAGCTCTCCATGTCAGTGAAGAGTCGATGGGGGCAAGTCGAATCAGTTGATCTTCATCTCCACAACGTGCACGAATAGTGAGAGCATCCGCAGTTCT
>JAIXYD010000017.1 GCA_027490415.1 Streptomycetaceae bacterium | reverse complement strand
GGAAGAACATCCTCTGGCTCAACAGTGATCTCACCTGGAAGATAGGAAATTGCATATCCCCCACCAAGATCAAGTTCAGCTAATTCAATACCGTGCTTATCTTTACAAGATTTCATCAAAGCAATAATTCGAGTAGCAGCTAACTCAAATGAATCAGTACCAAAGATCTGTGATCCAACATGGCAGTGGAAGCCACGCAACTCAAGGCAAGAGTGTGAAAGCACTTCTGTCACAGCAGCAGCGGCAGCACCACTTGCAATAGAGAATCCAAATTTCACATCTTCATGTGCTGTTGAAATTGATGCATGTGTATGAGCCTCCACGCCAGGAGTAAGTCGGAGCATGACTCCCTGACGCACGCCGTATTTGGTAGCCGCTGCGGCTACACGTTCAATTTCATACAGTGAATCAAGAACAATTGTTTTTACACCTACCTGTACGGCGCGTTCAATTTCTGCAACCGACTTGTTATTCCCATGTACTTCAATCTTCTTCGGATCAATTCCGCCCGCTAGTGCGACTGCGAGCTCTCCGCCTGTACAGACATCAATTCCGATTCCTTCTTCTTTGATCCAACGCGCTACATCAGTGCAGATAAAGGCCTTTGCTGCGTAATACACCTCGCCAGCAGACTCACCGAAATGCAGACTGAGAGATTTTGCCCATGCTCTGGCACGGTCTCTGAAGTGTTCTTCATCGATAAAAAATGTTGGGGTTGCGAACTCGGCGGCAAGATCACGTGCGCTCAACCCATCTATGGTCAGATGTCCTCGTTCAAATGAAATAGCACGTGACCACATATCTATTACATCCTCTCCGGTGCGCTTACGCCGAGCAATTCGAGTCCATTAGCAAGGACCTGTTTGGTGGCAGCACACAAGTTTGCTCGCGCCGAATGAAGAGGAGAAATCGCCTCTTCACCCAAGGGAAGCACCCGGCAATCGGCGTAGAAGCCGTGATAAACGCCGGCAAGTTCTTCTAGATATCGAGCAACGCGATGAGGTTCGCGGAATGTCGCCGCTGCTGCAACTACGACCGGAAACTCTGCCAGGGTTCCAAGTAACTCGTTCTCGCGATCGTGAGATAACTGGCTCGGATCAAAGTTGGAGAGGCCGATTGGAATTCCAAGCTCTGCAACATTTCGGAGTACGGCGGCGATGCGAGCGTGCGCGTATTGCACGTAATAGACAGGGTTTTCATTTGTATTTCTGCGCAAGATATCGATATCCATCACCATCGGTGTATCCACCGGATATCGAATCAGGGTGTATCGGGCGGCATCTACTCCAACCTTTTCTACCAATTCTTCGAGGGTAATTATTGTTCCAGCGCGCTTAGAAAGTTTGACCTCTTCGCCGCCTTCCATGATTTTGACGAGTTGGCCAATCAAGATTTCTACGTTGTAATCAGGGTTATCACCGGCGCACGCTGCGGTGGCGCGCAAACGATTTACGTATCCATGATGATCTGCACCCAACATGTAGATGCAGATATCAAAACCGCGCTCGCGCTTATTGATGTAATAAGCAGTATCGGATGCGAAATAAGTGAGATCACCGTTGGCTTTTGTGATTACACGATCCTTATCGTCTCCAAAATCTGTTGTACGCAACCAGATCGCACCTTCTGAATCAAAAACATGACCTTGCGTACGTAACTTTGTAAGAGCATGCTCAACCGCTCCTGCTTCGTGAAGCGAGCGCTCTGAAAACCAAACATCGAAATGCGTATTAAATGTCTCAAGGACTCCTTGTTGTTCTGCAAGCTGGACCTTGTAGGCAGCTTCGCGGAATGACTCGTAACGAGTTTCTGCCGCAAGCTCTTTAATCTTAGGATTTTCTTTTACTACAGCATCTGCCAAATCACTGATGTAGTCACCTTGGTAACCATCTTCTGGAATAGGTTGACCGAGTGCGGCTGCTTCAACAGATTTTCCAAAGAGATCCATCTGATTTCCGCGATCGTTAATGTAAAACTCTCGAGTTACTAGTGCGCCAGCAGCAGAGAGAACGCGACCGAGTGAATCACCAACTGCAGCCCAACGTGTATGTCCAAGATGTAATGGACCTGTTGGGTTTGCACTAATGAATTCCAAGTTGATTGATATTCCAGAAAGTGAATTACCAGTTCCATAAGTTTCAGGTGATGAAAGAATTGTTGAGACTAATTCAGCTTGGTTACTTCTATTCAAAGTGATATTGATAAAGCCCGGCCCTGCGATCTCGACTGAGCTGACTTCGGGCAAATCCAACAAATCGGACTGCAACAGCTCTGCAACAGCCCTGGGCGACATGCCGGCTGGCTTGGCTAACTGCAGGGCTACCGATGTTGCGTAGTCGCCATGATCGCGATTCTTTGGGCGCTCTAGAGGGATGGTTACTGGAATCGTTCCCACTAAATCTCCACGCTCAATTGCAGCCCCGATAGCAGCCGAAATGGCTGCGGCTAAAGCTTGCGACTGCGTAAGGGAGGACATGGAGCAAGGTTACCCGTAGTAAGCCTGCTCATGCGTTTATCAAATAGTTACCAAATAGGTAGTGACCTGATTGGGGTGAGGGATTACGCTCAGTTCGGTTCACGCCCTCATGTCTGGCTAAAACAGCTTTAGCCAGGGGCGCGTACACCTTTCGAAAGGTAAATACATATGGCAAAGCGCCGTCTAGTTATTGCTGCTGCGATTGCATCAGCAGCAGCTTTGTTGATCTCAGGCTGTTCAAGCAGCGATGATGCATCAGCAAAGCGTGCATGCATGATCCTTCCTGACTCAGAGTCATCTGCACGTTGGGAAAATGGAGATCGTCCAGCAATGGATTCAGCACTTACAGGTGCAGGATTTGAAACAGATATTCAGAACGCACAAGGTGATACAGCTAAGTACGCAACAATCGCTGAGCAGATGCTCACAAAGGGTTGCGGCGTAATGATCCTTGTTGATTACCAGGGTGCTGGTATTCAGGTTGCGGCAACAGCTAAGGAAGCAGGAATTCCTGTTATCGCTTACGACCGCCCAATCGAAGGTGCTGACTACTACGTGTCATTCGACAACGAGTCAGTTGGAGCACTTCAGGGCCAGGCAATTCTTGATGGTCTAGCAGCAGCTGGTAAGGATCCAAAGACTGCCCGTGTTATCTACGGTCAGGGAGATCCAACAGATGGAAATGCAAAGATGTTCTTTGACGGAGCACTTTCAGTTCTAACACCAGCTGGCGTAAAGCCAATCTTCGAAATGGCTGGAACATGGGATGGAGCTAAGGCTGGAACATTGTTCGAGCAGGCTCTTACAGCAGTTGGTGGAAAGGTTGATGCAGTTCTTGCACCAAACGACAACAACGCTGCAAACATCATCACAATTCTTGATAAGGCTGGCTTGAAGGTTCCTGTCTCAGGACAAGATGCTTCACCAGCTGGTCTCCAGAATGTTCTTCTAGGTAAGCAGACAACAACTGTTTGGAAGCCATACACACTGATCGCAACAGCTGCATCAGATTTGGCAATTGCTCTCCTTAACGGCGAGACACCAACAGCTGATAAGACACTTGCTGATGGAACTCCTTACATCGCTGTAACACCTAACTCAGTCGGACAGGCTCAGGTTAAGGATGTTATTGCTGCTGGAGATGCTAAGTACGACGAAGTATGTACAGATGCTGTTAAGGCAGCTTGTGACGAATTCGGCGTAGCTGCTTAATTAAGTAATGTAATGACCTCCGCGCCGGTGCTTTTTGTGCCGGCGCGGAGGCTTTTATTAGGTAAAGCAAAGTAGATTAACGACAGTAGAAAATCACTAGTGTGCTTGGAAGGGTTGATATGACATCGCAGACGCCGATTGTCGAACTCATCGGGATTACAAAAAGTTTTGGTCCGGTAGATGTTCTTAAGGGAATTAACTTCACCGCCTACGCAGGAAGAGTTACCGCACTTGTTGGAGATAACGGTGCAGGTAAGTCAACACTCATCAAAGGTTTGGCTGGAGTTCAGCAATACGACAGTGGCGTCGTAAAATTTGAAGGACAGGAAGTTTCTCTTCCTAGTGCGCGCGCAGCTGCAGCACTTGGCATTGAAGTGGTGTATCAAGACCTCGCACTCTGCGAAAATCTGGATATTGTTCAAAATATGTTCCTTGGTCGCGAAACTATGACCGGAATTACCCTGAATGAACCACAGATGGAGTTTGAAGCATCAAAGACTCTGACGGGTCTTTCAGTACGCACAGTTAAATCAGTACGCCAAAAGGTGGCATCACTTTCTGGTGGCCAGCGTCAGACCGTTGCAATCGCTCGTTCAGTGCTTCGCAATGCAAAGCTAGTCATTCTCGATGAGCCAACTGCGGCACTCGGTGTCGCACAGACTGAACAAGTTCTTAACTTGGTACGTCGTCTTGCCGACTCAGGTGTCGCCGTCATCATCATTAGCCACAACTTGCAAGATGTGTTTAAAGTCGCCGATGATATTGCCGTGCTCTATCTCGGCAAGATGGTAGCGACCCTTAAGTCATCTGAAACAAATCACCTCGACGTTGTTCAATACATCACCGGTTCTCGCACGATGGGAGATCAAGCATGAGCGTAACTATCGGATCAGGCCATGAGGGCAATGTTCGCCAGCAAGTCGATGCCTATGTCTCACGCGTAAAGGGCGGTGAGATGGGAGCCCTGCCTTCAGTGCTCTCACTCTTTGTACTTACTATTTTGTTCTCAGTTCTAAACCCATACTTCTTTACTCAAGGAAACTTCGCCAACTTACTCACTCAGACGGCAACTCTGATGATGTTGGCAATGGCACTTGTATTTGTAATTTTGATCGCCGAAATCGATCTCTCCGCCGGTGTGACTTCCGGTGTAGCGATGGCTCTCTTTATTCTTATGACAAATAAGGGCGGAATTGATTGGCGCATCTCAATTCTCGCGGGCCTTGTCTTGGGTACTGCGATCGGTGCAATGATCGGATTCTTCGTAGCTAAAGTCGGTGTTCCATCGTTCGTCGTTACTTTGGGTCTCTTCTTAGGTTTCCAAGGTCTACAGCTAGCACTTCTCGGCGATGGTGGTCTCTACCGCATTGAAGTTCCAGAGATTAAAGCGATCATGAATGACAACCTTCCTGCTTGGATGGGTTGGGGATTCCTAATCGCAGCAATGATCATCATGACTGCAATTAATTTTTATGACAGATCTGTTCGCACACGTAGTGGTCTCGCTAATCGACCAATTTCATTGATGTATACAAAGCTAGCCATCGTTGCAGGAATTGGCGCGGCTCTAGTAGCAATGCTCAATCTCAACCGAAGCACTTCAATGAAAGAGATCAGTGGAGTCCCAATTGTTGTACCTATTGCAATCACTGTTCTCTTCCTGGGAACACTCTTACTCGATCGCACACTCTTTGGTCGCCACCTCTACGCAGTGGGCGGCAATCCTGAAGCTGCACGCCGTTCAGGTATCAAAGTTGTAAAGATTCGCATTATCGCCTTCATGCTCTGCTCTTTCCTTGCAGTGATCTCAGGCATTTTTAATGCAAGTCGTATCGGCGCAGTCGAGGCAACAGCAGGTAAATCAATTGTTCTCTCTGGTGTTGCTGCAGCAGTCGTTGGTGGCGTCAGCCTCTTCGGTGGTCGTGGACGTTTAATTCACGCAGCTGTCGGCGCTCTCGTTATTGCGATTATCGATAATGGTCTTGGGCTTCTAGGACTTCCAGCAGGAATTAACTTCCTCGTGACTGGTGGAGTTTTGATCCTAGCCGCAACTGTCGATGCCGTCTCACGTAAGCGATCATCTACGGCAAGCTAGATGAGCATATCTTCACGGAAAGAGCTGGCAGATTTTGCCGGCTCTTTCCTCTTTCCCCACTCATTCTCTTCACCTCTTGATGGCGATACCCAACTACGAATCGCAACTGCGTTCTTTGCATATGCCGCAGGTGATGCTTTCGGAGTGCAGTATGAATTTAAGGATGAGTATCGCGTCACGAGTTCTTTGAGTGAGATTACGGATTGGCCGCTAGGTGGAGTCAGTGATGACACATTGCTTACCCTCCTTTCAATCAAGGCACTCGATTCGCAAAATCTGGAGCAAGCACGAGCAAGATTTGTTGAACTTTTGAAGGAGAACTTGCCTCTACTGCGCGGTTTGGGACCCACGACAAGAGCCGCAGTAGGGCTACCTGTTAAAGATTCAGAAAAACATTTCATCGGTAACTCAAATGGTGCGATGATGCGGACCGCTTTATTGGGTATGGCATTCTCGGAAGGAGATGATCAGAAGCGTCGTCAATGGATTTCTGAAATTGCACTCGCCACACATTCGCATCAGCGGGCAATTGCAACCTCACTTATTGCTTCAAAGTTATTTGCACAAGTACTTCAGAATCCAGCAGCTGATCTACGTGAGATTGCTGATAATGAAGCAGAAGCAATTGAATATGTAGAGTATTTCTCAACTCACTTTGATGAAACTACCCAAGTCTCGTTAGATCCTTTACATACTCTCAAGGCAGTCATCGAAATTGCAGTTGTATCTACAACCGTTGAACAGGCCTACATAAGTGCCTGCGAGAGGGGTGGAGATACAGATACCGTCAGCGCACTTGCCGGAGCACTCGTCGCCCTTCGTTTTCCCGCTACACATTCATTCTTTTCGATTCCGTGGATTAATCAAGTGCGCTGGAATGAGATTGCAGATGCCGGCAAAGCTCTTGAAGTTATCTACCGCAAAAGAAATTGCGCGGTGTGGGTTGTCGGTCCAGTCGCATGGGATAGCGTGCAGTATCACGACGGGCGGAGTATCGAGCGTCCTGGTGGCACCGGAGCCAATGTTGCGATTGCGCTAGCTTCAACTGGTACAGCAGTTAACTTCGTCAGCAATCTTGGTGATGATGAACTCAGCCAGAGGCTTGATGAGCATCTGAAGAGTTCAGATATCCATACCCTGTACACGCCCGTTGTTCCGGGCCCCGTTTCACATGTAGCAATACCGGTCGATGAAAAGGGAGAGCGAACCATTGTCGTTATTGCAGATGACAAACTTGATCTGGTCTCACTTCAGGGATTACCGATTAAGCCTGGCGACATTGTGGCCTTTGTTATCTGGCGAAAGAACTTCGCTAAAGATTTAGAGATAGCAGAAAAAGCCGGTGCAACTACAGTCGTAGGATCTGCAGCGCTCACAGATCCCAATGTCCATCGTGCCGACTATCTCATTGGTTCTCGTGAAGACTTTTCTGGTGATTACTCGGTCGAACAAGCCCTCACACGCTTCACTCATATTGTTGTAACAAATGGATCAGATGGTGCGACTTTCTATAGTGCAGAGGGTTCAATCTTTCAACCAGCAGAAGAAGCTGATGTCGTAGATACAACAGGTGCCGGCGATGCATTTTTATCAGCCCTGCTTCACTACTTGGTGATCAACAAAAGTATTGATGGGAAGGCGATGGAGCTAGCTGCGCGTTGGTCGGCACTTACCGTTTCATCACAGGGTTCAATTCCGCCCCGTTTTCAGTAAGAGTGCTCTCGAGAACATATAGCGGTAGCGATGTGTAGCCATGTTTTTCGCGCCGCCAACTGCCACCTTCAACACTCTCACCGGTAATTAATGAAGTCCACTTTCCTTCAGGCAGATAAAAATCTGCAACACCGTCTGCGTTAAATATTGGGGCAACAAGGATTGATTCGCCCAACATGTACTGACGGTCAAGGTAGAGACATGTGGGATCTTCTGAAAATTCCATCATCATCGGGCGCATCATCGGGATTCCCTCACGATGGGCAATTTCGGACATCTTCAAGAGATAGGGCATCAGTGAAATCTTTAGGTCGGTAAAGAATTTAGTCACAACACTTGCTTCATCATCAATAAGCCATGGGACGCGGTATGAAGCACTGCCATGTAAACGTGAATGAGACGAGAGAAGGCCAAATGCAACCCACCGTTTGAAGACATCTGGATTGGGAGTTCCTTCAAAACCACCGATGTCATGGCTCCAATATCCAAAACCTGAGAG
>JAIXYD010000038.1 GCA_027490415.1 Streptomycetaceae bacterium | reverse complement strand
GCAATGCGCGATGCTGGGCTAACCCAGGCTTCAGCAACTGCCATACGCTCACCCGGATAAGAGTTAAGGATCTTTCGCCAACTTCGATAAATTTCGTGAACACCATCTTGATCCCACATGGGCCGATATTCATCTGGCACAAACTCGCCAGGCACAAAGTCATCTCGTGCGGGTGGAATGTCAGGCAAGCCTGGATATTTGATTAATGCGTGTGCAACATCGATACGGAAGCCGTCAACACCGCGATCAAGCCAGAATTTCAAGATGCTTTCAAAGTGCTCGCGGACTTCAGGATGTTCCCAATTAAAATCTGGTTGCTCTACAGCAAAAAGGTGCAAGTACCACTGCTCTGGCTTGCCTTCTGAATCGGTGATGCGATGCCAGGCAGGTCCACCGAAAACTGATTGCCAATTATTTGGAGGAAGTTCTCCATCTGCACCCTTGCCATCACGGAATATGTAGCGATTGCGAGCGTTAGAATCGATCGGAGATTTAAGCGCCTCTTGAAACCACACATGTTGATCACTTGAATGGTTCGGAACAATATCCACGATTAACTTCATTCCGTGTTGATGTGTCTCATCAATCAATCGCTGGGCATCTTCTAAGGTGCCATACATAGGCTCGATATCCATGTAATTTGCGACATCGTAGCCATGATCATTCTGTGGTGATGGATACCAAGGCGTAATCCAAATTGCATCAACACCTAAAGACTTGAGATATGGCAGCTTCGAACGAATGCCCTCGATATCACCGATTCCATCACCGTTGCCATCTGCAAATGAGCGGATATAGATCTGATAGGTGACGGCATCGCGCCACCATGCTCGCTGATCTCTGGCTGAAACGTTCATGCCATATATTCTTTTAGAAACTCGCGTTCTGTATCTGTGAGCGGACGTGACTTCTTGGTCTCCATGGAAATCGCTACCTGCACACTCTTGATTCGGGCATGAAGAACTCCGTTAGAGCTGATCTCATAATTCAGAGTGAAAGAAGATGTGCCCACGGATTCAACCCAGATATAGACATCAACAAACGAGCCACCATCGTAGATCGGTGCAATGAAATCAACTTCTGCGCGAGCAACAACCATTTCAACAATTGTTGGCTTTTCATTGCGCTTTACAAACTCGTAGTAAGACCACTGAAAACGTGCCTCTTGGGCAAAGATTAAATACTTTGCGTTATTAACATGCCCAAATGCGTCAATGTCATCCCAGCGAACAAATTGTTGATTGTGATATTTCATTAGCGTGTGAGCTTTCTATATGTCGCACGATGAGGGCGTGCAGCTTCTGGCCCCAATCGCTCAATTTTATTTGCTTCGTAGGATTCAAAGTTTCCTTCAAACCAGAACCACTTTGAATCACCTTCGTAGGCCAAGATGTGAGTAGTAATACGGTCCAAGAACCAGCGATCGTGAGAGATCACTACTGCGCATCCAGGGAATTCAAGGAGCGCGTTTTCAAGGGAACCGAGTGTTTCGACATCAAGGTCGTTTGTTGGCTCATCAAGTAGTAGGAGGTTTCCACCCTGCTTAAGTGTCATCGCAAGGTTGAGACGGTTTCGTTCTCCACCAGATAGGACGCCTGCAGGCTTTTGTTGATCCGGACCCTTAAATCCAAATGCAGCAACGTAGGCGCGAGAAGGCATTTCAACTTGTCCAACCTTCATGAAATCAAGACCGTCTGAGACGACTTCCCAGAGCGATTTCTTAGGATCGATACCACCGCGTGATTGATCAACGTAGGAAATCTTTACCGTCTCACCAATTTTTACATTGCCAGAATCTGCTGACTCGAGACCAAGAATTGTCTTAAAGAGTGTTGTCTTACCTGCACCGTTAGGGCCAATCACTCCAACAATTCCGTTACGTGGGAGAGTAAAAGAGAGATCATCAATAAGTACTCGATCTCCAAAACCCTTCACTAAGTTCTCTACCTCTACAACGACGTTTCCAAGGCGTGGGCCAGGTGGAATCTGAATCTCTTCGAAGTCGAGCTTGCGCATCTTGTCTGCTTCGGCTGCCATCTCTTCGTAGCGTGCAAGGCGGGCCTTGGACTTAGTTTGACGCCCCTTTGCATTCTGGCGAACCCATTCGAGTTCTTCAGTAAGACGCTTTGCACGCTTGGCATCTTTTTGACCTTCGACCTTAAGGCGCGCAGCTTTTGTCTCAAGATAGGTCGAATAGTTTCCTTCGTATGGATATGCACGACCGCGGTCAAGTTCGAGAATCCACTCTGCGACGTTATCCAAGAAATATCTATCGTGTGTGATCGCTACAACCGCACCAGGGTATTTCTGTAAATGTTGTTCTAGCCACAACACTGACTCAGCATCGAGGTGGTTAGTTGGCTCGTCAAGGAGCAATAGATCTGGTGCTTCTAGTAAAAGTTTGCAGAGCGCTACGCGACGTTTTTCACCACCGGATAAGACGCTGACATCAGCATCTCCTGGCGGACAGCGAAGTGCATCCATCGCCTGCTCGAGCTGTGAGTCAATCTCCCATGCGTTGCGGTGATCGAGTTGCTCTTGCAACGTTCCCATCTCAGCAAGCAAGGTGTCGTAATCAGCATCCGGGCTCGACATCTCTTCAGAGATGGCATTAAAGCGCGCCAACATATCCATGGTCTCGCGCACACCATCTTGCACATTCTCGAGAACACTTCGCGTTTCATCGAGCTTTGGTTCCTGCAACAAAATTCCGACTGTAAATCCAGGAGTCAGATATGCCTCGCCATTTGATGGTTGTTGAAGACCAGCCATAATCTGCAGGACTGTTGACTTACCAGCACCGTTTGGACCGACTACGCCGATCTTGGCGCCTGGAAGGAACATCAAGGTGACATCATCAAGAATGACCTTGTCACCGTGCGCTTTACGCGTCTTTTTCATTGTGTAAATGAATTCAGCCATTGTCACACCTTAATAGTTGAGCCGTTAGAATAGTAATC
>JAIXYD010000140.1 GCA_027490415.1 Streptomycetaceae bacterium | reverse complement strand
CGAATCTGCGCGGTCGTTGCAACTTCTGGAACAACAAACCTTGGCGTAATCGATGATCTCATCGGAGCTGGCAAAGCTGCCCAGGATCGCAATATTTGGTACCACGTAGATGGTGCATACGGCCTAGCCGGTTTATGTGCCCCTTCAGTGCGCGCTGATTTCAACGGAATCGAACTCTGCGATTCATTTATTGTTGATCCACATAAGTGGCTCTTTGCACCTTACGATGCCTGCGCACTTGTTTATCGCAATCCTGAAATTGCTCGGACTACACATACACAACATGCTTCGTATCTTGAATCACTTCATGATGGCTCTTGGAGTCCGTCAGATTATGCAATTCAATTAACACGTCGTACACGTGGTTTGCCATTCTGGTTCTCCCTTGCAGCCGCCGGCACTGATGCCTATCGCGATGCAGTCGAAGAATCTCTTACCGTTGCAAAGAATGCGGCAAAGTTAATAAGTGCACATCCGCGTCTTGAACTTTTGCGCGAACCTGATCTTTCCATCGTTGCTTTTACCCGTACCGGATGGAGTAAAGATGACTACCAAAAGTGGAGTGATCAATTACTTGAAGACCAGATCGGTTTTGTGACACCTTCATCACATCAGGGCCAGACGATTCTTCGTTTTGCAATCGTTAACCCTTGGACGACGATGGCCGATATCGAAGTAATTTTAGATACCCTGTAAATCCCACAATTTAGTGAGGCCATCTATTACGATTGCCCCCATGTCCGCACTTGAAAGTAATCAGAATGCGCAGAGCGTTAATACGAGCGCGACTTTGAGTGACCTCGAATTCCGAATTCTTGAATTCGAACGTAGCTGGTGGCGATTTGCTGGAGCTAAAGAGAGCGCGATTAAAGAGCTCTTCGACCTGAGCGCACCTCGCTACTATCAAATTCTCAATGATCTGATCGACCGCCAGGACGCCCTCGAGGCCTCTCCTATGCTGGTCAAGCGCCTTCGCCGCCTGCGCGATGCCCGCACATCAGCTCGCACGACCCGCTAACGCCCGCTAACGCTCCCTAGCGCTCGCCCAATCCCTTCCACACCCCTTCGTTTTGCGCCTCGGAATAAAGGGCCGTAGATTTGGCGTTAGCACTCACGGGTCGAGAGTGATAAGTCGGCCCCTCATGAACCATCACGCACGAAGGAGCAAAAATCCATGGCAAAGCAGATTGCCTTTAACGAAGAAGCCCGTCGCGGATTAGAGCGCGGAATGAACGTACTAGCGGACGCTGTCAAGGTAACCCTCGGACCTCGCGGACGTAACGTCGTCCTCGAGAAAAAGTGGGGCGCCCCAACAATTACAAATGACGGCGTATCAATTGCTAAAGAGATCGAACTTGATGATCCATGGGAAAAGATCGGCGCAGAGCTCGTTAAGGAAGTTGCTAAGAAGACAGATGATGTCGCAGGCGACGGAACTACAACGGCAACAGTTTTGGCACAGGCACTTGTGCGCGAAGGTCTACGTAACGTAGCCGCTGGTTCAAACCCAATGGCTCTTAAGCGCGGAATTGAAAAGGCAGTCGATGCGATCGTGGCAGAACTTGCTGCAATGTCAAAGAATGTCGAGACAAAAGAGCAGATCGCAGCGACAGCATCTATCTCTGCAGCTGATACAACAATCGGCGAGATGATCGCAGAAGCGATGGATAAGGTCGGCAAAGAAGGCGTTATCACTGTTGAAGAGTCAAATACATTCGGTCTCGAGCTAGAGCTCACTGAAGGTATGCGCTTTGATAAGGGTTACATCTCCCCATACTTTGTTACCGATACTGATCGCATGGAAGCTGTCCTAGAAGATCCATACATCTTGATCGCAAACTCAAAGATTGCAAACATTAAAGATCTCGTCCCACTTCTTGAAAAGGTAATGCAAGCTGGTAAGCCAATTGCAATCATCGCTGAAGATGTTGAGGGTGAAGCACTTGCTACTTTGGTAGTAAACAAGATCAAGGGAACATTCCGTTCAGTAGCTGTTAAGGCTCCAGGTTTTGGAGATCGTCGCAAGGCGATGCTGCAAGACATCGCAATCCTTACAGGCGCTACCGTGATTTCAGAAGAAGTTGGCCTCAAGCTAGAGAGTGCTGGCATTGAGCTTCTTGGTCGCGCTCGCAAGGTTGTTGTTTCCAAAGAAGAGACCACAATCGTTGAAGGTTCAGGCGATGAGGCACAGATCAAGGGCCGCGTTTCACAGATTCGCGCAGAGATCGAAAAGTCAGATTCTGATTACGATCGCGAGAAGCTACAAGAGCGTCTTGCAAAGCTTGCAGGCGGAGTTGCTGTCATCAAGGCAGGAGCTGCAACTGAAGTTGAGCTTAAAGAGCGTAAGCACCGCATCGAAGATGCAGTTCGCAACGCAAAGGCTGCAGTAGAAGAAGGCATCGTCGCCGGTGGTGGCGTTGCACTCTTGCAGGCCGGAACAGCAGCATTCAAAAAGCTAAAGCTCGAAGGAGACGAAGCAACCGGTGCAAAGATTGTTGAAGTTTCTATCGAAGCGCCACTGAAGCAGATTGCAATCAACGCGGGTCTTGAAGGTGGAGTCATCGTTGAGAAGGTACGTAATCTTGAATCAGGACACGGACTAAACGCTGCAACAGGTGAGTACGTCGACATGATTAAGGCTGGCATCATCGATCCAGCTAAGGTCACACGTTCTGCGCTACAGAATGCTGCATCAATCGCTGCACTCTTTATTACAACCGAGGCTGTCATCACTGACAAGCCAGAGAAGAAGCCAGCTGCTCCTATGGGCGGCGACGGCGGCGGAATGGATTTTTAATCTAAATCCCGCATAAGCATTACAAGAATAGGCTCGCGATTAACGTCGTGGGCCTGTTCTGCTTTACCCTTACCCCATGAGTACAACTGCCCAAGATATCGCGCGCAAAGCTGCGATTGCTGATGCCGAAAAGGCGTCTCAAGTTGGCGCATTTATCTCAGAAGATATTGATCACGACAATCGCGTCACCACATTTTTATTTGAAGCAGATTTAGCTGGATATAAGGGTTGGCGTTGGTGTGTCACCGTTGCCCAAGTTGATGATGCAGCAGAACCAACAGTTTGTGATGTTGTAGTTCTTCCTGGCCCTGATTCGCTTCTTGCACCAGAGTGGATCGAATATCGCGACCGCATTCTGCCTGAAGACATTCAGCCAGGTGTAATTGTTCCAAGTATTTTGGATGACACTCGTTTAGCACCTGGTGTGCACTCACTTATTCAGGATGAAGAACTAGATCCTGCACAAGT
>JAIXYD010000039.1 GCA_027490415.1 Streptomycetaceae bacterium | reverse complement strand
GTTTTTACGATCATATTTGGCTCAACTGGAATCGTGCATGAAGCCTGTGGCTTTGGAAATGCGCGACCGTTGATTTCAATATCAACAAGACATTGACGGCAAGCACCGACTGGATCAAGAAGTGGGTGATCGCAGAAACGCGGAATCTGAATTCCTAGCTTTTCAGCAGCGCGAATAACGAGTGTTCCCTTGGGAACGGTTACCTCAAAGCCGTCGATGACAACTGTGATCATCTCAACTGCAACCGCATTCTCTTGCGACTCTTGTGTTGTCATTACTTACTCGCCCCCACAAAGAGTGTTGATTGCACTGGATCAAATGGGCATCCGCCATTGGTCAAGTGTGCGATGTATTCATCGCGGAAATACTTAATGGATGAAGTGATTGGGCTAGTTGCACCATCACCGAGTGCGCAGAATGAGCGACCCATGATGTTGTCGCAGAGATCAAGCAGCTTCTCAAGATCTGCCTCTGTACCAACTCCTGATTCGAGATCACGGAGAATCTGTACCAACCACCAGGTGCCTTCGCGACATGGTGTGCACTTTCCGCATGATTCGTGCTTGTAGAACTCTGTCCAACGAAGTACAGCGCGCACAACACATGTTGTCTCATCAAAAATTTGTAGCGCTTTTGTTCCAAGCATTGATCCTGCAGCTGCTACACCTTCGTAATCAAGGGGAATATCAAGGTGAGCATCGGTAAAGATTGGTGTGGAAGATCCACCAGGTGTCCAGAACTTCAGCTTATGTCCAGTGCGCACTCCCCCAGCAAGTTCAAGAATTTCGCGTAAGGTAATTCCAAGAGGTGCTTCAAATTGTCCTGGATTATTCACATGGCCTGAAAGTGAATACAGCGTTGCACCTTTTGATTTTTCGGTGCCCATTGATTGATACCACTCGGCGCCGTTAGCAATGATTGCAGGAACTGATGCAATTGATTCAACGTTATTAACAACGGTTGGCTTTGCGTACAGACCTGCGATAGCAGGAAATGGTGGACGCAAACGTGGTTGACCACGGAATCCTTCGAGTGAATCAAGAAGGGCTGTCTCTTCACCACAGATATATGCACCAGCACCAACATGTAGAACGATGTCGACTCCGTTGCCGAGGTGTCCTGCCTTGTAGGCATCTGTAATTGCTTGGTTAACGCGGCGCACAACGTGAGTTACTTCTCCGCGAATATAAATAAATGCTTGCTTGGCGCGAATTGCATGACAAGCAATGATGCAACCTTCAATGAGAACGTGTGGGTTTGCCATCAATAGCGGCGTATCTTTACAAGTGCCTGGCTCTGATTCGTCAGCGTTAACAACGAGATAGTGATCCTTGTTATCGCCTTGAGGAATAAATCCCCACTTCATTCCTGTGGGAAAACCTGCACCACCACGACCGCGTAGTCCGGAATCTTTAATCATTTGAATGACATCATCTGGGTTCATGGCAAGTGCTTTTTCAGCAGCCTTGTATCCACCGTGACGCTTATAGCCTTCGATGGTAAATGAATCCTTCTCATCCCAATGTGCAGAGAGAACAGGCGTTAGCTTTGTCATTACTTTCCACCCTTCTCTGCTGCTCGTGCAATATCAAGTCCAAGAAGAGTTGCAGCACCAGCCTGCACTCCTTCGCCAGCAAGGCCATCATCAAGTCCTGCTAAAACCGCAGAAGCTTGCTTATATGTAACAAGGCGATTTGGTCCACGAGTTGGCGCAGGTGGATTTCCTGCACGAGCGCCATCAACAAGTGCCTTAGCTGATTCAACTGTCTGGTTATCGTAGAACTCCCAGTTAGCCATAACTACAGGTGCATAATCACATGCTGCGTTGCACTCGATATGTTCCAGTGAAACTTTGCCATCTGCTGTAACGCCATCGTTTTCAATACCGAGGTGCTCTTTAAGCGCACTGAAGATTGCATCTCCGCCCATGACGGCGCAGAGCGTATTTGTACAGACTCCTACGTGATATTCACCGATTGGGCTGAACTTGTATTGGGTGTAGAAAGTAGCAACTGCTGAAACTTCGGCGGTTGCGATTTCAAGCATCTCAGCAATGTTTTCGATACCAGAGTTAGTGACATAACCAGCAACTGATTGCACGTAGTGGAGCAGTGGCATGATCGCAGAACGCTTACGCGGATAACGCGCAACGATCGAGTTCATGATCTCTTGGTTAAGTGTTGGGTCTACAGAGTGTGCAGAAGACATTAGCGGTCAACTCCTCCCATCACAGGATCGATAGATGCAACAGCGCCAATAATGTCGGCGATCATTCCGCCTTCACTCATTGCTGAAGTTGATTGCAAGTTATTAAAGGATGGTTCGCGGAAGTGTGCGCGATAAGGACGAGTTCCGCCATCAGAGACAATGTGTGCTCCGAGTTCTCCACGTGGAGATTCGACTGCGGCATATACCTGGCCAGCAGGAACGCGGAAACCTTCAGTAACAAGCTTGAAGTGGTGGATCAACGATTCCATTGATGAACCCATGATTTCGCGGATGTGATCAAGTGAGTTTCCGAGTCCATCCGCGCCGAGTGCGAGCTGTGCCGGCCACGCAATCTTCTTGTCAGCAACCATTACTGGCGCACCTGCAAGTGCATCGAGCTTATCGACTGCTTGTTCGATGATGCGAAGTGATTGTTCAAGCTCTGCCAT
>JAIXYD010000101.1 GCA_027490415.1 Streptomycetaceae bacterium | reverse complement strand
GTCAAGTAATTTTTGCCGACCCGGAAGTAGGACACAGCTGTTCCTACCTCCACCCCCTTGAAAGGAAAAACAATGAAGAAGTTTTCAATCGCTTCAATCGCAGTTGCCGCTCTTGCAGCAACTGTTGCGATCGTGCCTTCTGCTAACGCTGCTGACGAAGTAACCATCTTTGGTGGCTTCGGCGGAGACCAGGCAAAAGGCTTCCAAGCTGAACTCGATGCATTCGGTGCAGCTAACGGAATCAAAATCACTTACACAACTCTTGCTTCATATGACACAGATATCCGTGTCAAGGTAAAGGCAGGACAGGCACCAAACATCGGTATGTGGCCACAGCCAGGTGGACTCCTTGAGTACTCATCTGTTCTTGAGCCAATCGATGGATTGAAGTCTGTTGATCTTGCAGGAATTAAGAAGACATTGGTTCCAGGATGGGCCGGTCTTGCTACAAAGGGTGGAAAGACTTACGGTCTTCCAGTATCAGCAAACGTTAAGTCACTTGTTTGGTACAACCCAGCAAACTTCAAGGCTGCAGGCCTTACTGTTCCAAAGACAGATGCAGACATGACAAAGCTCACCAACACAATTAAGTCAAAGAAGCTTGGTTACCCATGGTGCATCGGTATTGAGTCAGGCGGAGCAACCGGATGGGCTGCAACCGACTGGATGGAAGAGTACGTTCTTCGCTACGGTGGAGAAGCTCAGTACACAGCATGGTGGAAGGGCAAGCTCGCTTGGTCATCACCAACAGTTCAAAAGGCTGCTAAGAAGTTCGCAGATGTTGCATTGACAACCGGTAACGTAAACGGTGGCGGTAAGGCAATTGCTGCAACAGGCTTCGGCGCAACAGCTAACCTCTTTGCAAAAGATAAGAACAAGTGCTTCATGATGCGTCAAGGCTCATTCATCACTGACTTCTTCCCAGATGCAATCAAGGCTGAGTACAAGGCAAATAACTTCACAAACGTAGGCGTATTCAAGCTTCCAGCACCAGCTGGAACAACTGATGCAGTCCTCGGTGGCGGAGACCTAGCAGCAGCATTTGATGACAAGGCAGCAACTCAGAAGGTTCTTAACTTCATCCTTTCTGACAAGCTAGGCCAAGGCCCAATGCTTGCGAACTACCCTTCATACCTATCAGCACACAAGACATTCCCAAGTGCTGGTTACAAGAACCCAATCACCAAGAACATCGCAGGCATCCTTGCTTCAGCGAAGCTCTTCGGCTTTGACGGTTCAGATCTAGCTCCAGCAGTTGTTAACGCAACTCAGTGGAAGGAACTCACAAACTGGATCTCAGGTAAGAAGACACAGAAGCAAGCATTCGATGCAATCGACGCTTCATGGAGCAAGGCATAAGGATTAATCCTTAGCTAAGTTCGTTAGTAACAATCAGCGCCAGCGGGTATTTCCCGCTGGCGCTGATTGCTCTAGAATTCAAATAGATTTTCAATGAAGTTAAATTAAAGGAAGACCATGAAAGATCTCTTTACAGCGTTACAGGCGGTTATCGCCGGTATCGCTATAACAGCGTTCATTTACTGGTTCCTGAATTTTCTCATTCACCGCCTACCAGAGCGAGTACGCAAAGTAATTGAGCCTTACATCTTTATTGGCCCAGTTCTATTTTTAATTGGCTTATTTATTGTATGGCCAACACTTCAGTCCATTCGACTCAGCTTTATGGAAGAAGCCATCGATGGATCTACAACCTGGGTAGGTTTCCAAAACTTTAAAGATCTCTTTGCCGAAGATTATTTTGTAAATATGATGATCAACAACCTAATGTGGATCGCAATTGTTCCAATTTTGACGGTATCAATTGGACTTGCAATCGCACAATTTGCTAACAACGTAGGTCCACGTCAAGAGAAAATCTTTAAATCAATCTTCTTTATGCCGATGACAATCTCATTTGTTAGCGCGGCAGTTATCTGGCGATATATCTACGCATACGCCCCAGAAGGACAAGATCAGGTGGGACTCCTTAACACCATCTGGATGAAGTTCGGCGGCGAACCACAAGCGTGGTTCCAGATTGAGGCATTTAAGTTCAACAATATCCTTCTCATGATTATCTTGATCTGGCTCAGTGCGGGTTATGCGATGGTCCTGTTATCAGCTGCAATTAAGAGCGTTCCGGAAGATACTCTTGAAGCGGGACGCGTAGATGGCGCAAGCACTAGCCAGATCTTCTTCAAAATTATCTTGCCTCAGATCTGGCCTACAGCCATCGCAGTATTTATTACCGTCTTGATTGGTGCGATGAAGGTCTTTGACATCGTGCTCGCGATGACTGGCGGAAATTACAACACCACAGTGTTGGCCCAGACTTTCTATCTTGAATACTTCAGTTATGGAAATACTGGAAAAGCGATGGCTGCAGTTGTTCTTCTTATTCTTGCGATTATTCCTGTGATGGTTTATCAGGTTCGCCACTATAGAAAGTTTGAGGCGGCGCGATGACCGGAATTGAAAAGAAGAGATCAGGGTTTGTCTCTTTTATTGTTCTCACTGTTCTAGCTTTTATCTGGCTACTACCAACTATTGGACTCTTTATTACCTCTTTGCGTGAAAAGACAGAAGCCCAACGCACCGGTTGGTGGGATGTCATCCTCAATCCTCTCTCTCAAAATTGGGATGTTAGCTCTTACGCAACAGTGTTAACTGAGAAAAATCTCGGCACTAGCTTTATCTCATCAATGGCAGTTACAGTGCCAGCAACTATTTTGCCGTTGCTCTTTGCGGCTTACGCTGCCTTTGGTTTTACATTCTTAAAATTCCGCGGGCGTGAATTCTTTTTCTCAGTCATCATCGGGCTTCTTGTAGTTCCACTGCAAGGTGCGCTAGTTCCAGTTCTTCGTATGTTTCTCTCATTTACCGAAAAAACCGGTATTGAAATTTCAGGACAGTATGCAGCAGCCTGGTTTGTTCACTCGGCCTTTGCGATGCCACTTGCCATTTACATTTTGCGTAATTACATGATGACAATTCCAAACTCACTTATTGAAGCCGCCCGCGTTGATGGCGCAAGTAACTTCACCATCTTCTGGCGTTTGGTCCTTCCGATCTCAGTCCCAGCTCTTGCATCTTTTGCAATCTTTCAATTCCTCTGGGTCTGGAACGATTATTTGATCGCTTTCGTATTTGTTGGTAACGAACGTCCTGTCTTGACCTACACACTTCTTGCAATGCTCGGTCAATACGGTGAGGGATGGCAGGCTGTGGCGGCCGGCTCATTCATCAGCCTCTCGATCCCGCTGTTGGTCTTCTTTAGCCTCCAGCGCTACTTCATCCGCGGACTAACCGCAGGAGCGGTGAAGTAACCTCACGACCCCCTGGTTAGGATCCTTCTACGCTCATACGCGGGGCGGAGTTGGCGTAATAAATAGGTATAGACCTACAATTCCCGTCATCTCGTGTCCGCACACAGGTGGACCCTGACTCTCCAACGGAGGAGAACCGATGCGCTTTAACGCCGCAG
>JAIXYD010000008.1 GCA_027490415.1 Streptomycetaceae bacterium | reverse complement strand
GCGCCAGATTTGGCTAGAACTAATGTGGACGTTCCAGAACCAAGTTCGACTGTTAAGCGTGGACGAAGACTCTTGGTTATATGGGCCAGAGAAAGAAGAAAGTCAGGCGATGCTGCCCATCCTCGTGATGGAGGAAGCGGAGCTGTGAGCTTGAGTAATGGCAGCAACTGTTCGATCGCTTCCATTTGATGATAGGCATCTGCTATCTCGCTCTTGATTCGGCCTGTTTGGCCCGAGAGTTCTTTACTCACCCTGTCAGCGTTGCGGTTTAACTTTCGATGCAGCGCTCGATTGCTTCTTACTAAATACGCCAAAAGTAGAATGATCAACCCGGCTACGAATAACTGAATCGCCTGCTCCATGGCTGCATGCTATCCCTGGCTGTGGCGAACGAGTGATTACTCAGCCTGAAAAGGCCAAAATTCGACTGAATTAAGCGTGACCAGTCACCAAAAGTGAGACCACCTTTTGCCGAATTTCTCACCACTAAGTAGACGTTTTTTCTGACACAGACTTTTTGTATTGCTACCATTTTTTTTTAATCGAGTGTGGGAATGTTAAATCACTCTTCACACTTCTAGAGAAAGAGGAGAAAAAAGATGGAGATTTTAATCCTTGCAGTTTGGGTTGGTTGCGCAGCAATCTGCTACAGCCAAGCAAAGAAAAAGAATCTTAATGTGGCTCTATGGACAATTCTTGGGCTGCTTTTCGGAGTCTTTGCTGTAATTGGTGCTTTGGTAGTTTCACCAAAAGCCTAGTTCTTTCTGAATCGGCCCCATTGCCTCACGGTAGTGGGGCTGATTTGTTTTGATTAGGATTGATTCATGTCCCGACTATCGGTAACCATGGTTTGTCTTGGAAACATCTGCCGCTCCCCTATGGCCGCGGCGGTCTTGAGCAACAAAGTTAAAGCATTTGAAAATCTTGATATTCAAGTAAGTAGCTCGGGTACTAGTGAATGGCACATTGGACAGGGACCGCACCCAACTTCGAAGAAGGTCTGGGAGAAGGCTGGTTATCAATATGACCATGTCGCCTCGCAATTTAAGTCCAACGATTACTTCATGCACGATTACATACTCGTGATGGATTCGAGTAACTACGAAAACGTTCTCTCACTAGCTCCCAGCGATGATGCACGGGAGAAAGTTTTCTATCTTCGTAGTTTTGATCCCGCGCTTAAAAACATCCACCCGTTGTCGAGCGACTATTTCAAACTTGAGGTTCCAGATCCATACAATCAATCCGAAGATGCATACCTTCGAGTTCTCACCATGATCGAATCAGCGGTAGATGGGTTTATTAAGCACCTTACTCAAGACCGCGGCGCTTAAGTAGCGGAGAAATCGAAGCTTCGCGTCCACGGAAATTCTTGAACATCTGCATCGAATCAATTGAGCCGCCTCTACTAAGCAGTTGCGCCTTAAAGTGGTCTCCGTTCTTGCGCGTCAGGCCGCCATTTTCTTTAAACCAATCAACAGATTCGGCATCGAGAACTTCGCTCCAAATGTATCCGTAGTATCCAGCCGAGTAGCCGCCACCGAAGATGTGCGAGAAGTAAGTGCTGCGATACCTTGTTGGGACAGCGTGATAGTCAAGGCCGTAGTCCTTAATTGCTTTCGCCTCAAAGGCGACAACGTCTGCGACGGTTTCCCCTGCTTCAAGTGAGTGCCAGGCAAGATCCAAAATGGCTGCAGCCAAGTAACTGCTCGTTGCATGTCCTTCATTAAATGCCGAGGCACCATTGAGTCGATCAATGAGCTCTTGAGGAAGTTGTTCACCTGTTTCAAAATGCTTTGCATAGTTGGCAACAACTTCTGGCCAGAGAATCCACATTTCATTGACTTGAGATGGAAACTCTACGAAGTCGCGCTGAACACTTGTGCCCGAAACACGTGGGTACTGAACGCTGGATAGAAGTCCGTGTAGCGCGTGACCAAACTCGTGAAAGAGGGTAACGATCTCGTCATAGGTAAGCAGAGTCGGCTGTCCCGCTGCTGGTTTTGGAACATTAAGGTTGTTCACTACGACGGGAAGTTGACCAAGAAGGAAACTCTGATCAACCAGGTTGTTCATCCATGCACCACCGCGCTTTGAGTCACGGGTGTAGAAGTCGCCGATGAAAAGTCCAAGCTTGCTTCCATCTTCATTAAAGACTTCAAATGCTCTGGCTTCTGGATGGTAGGTCACTAAATCAGGGCGAGCCTTAAATGTGATTCCAAAGAGTTTTGTTGCGGCAAAGAAGACTCCATCGTGCAAAACACGTTCAAGTTCGAAGTAAGGTCTCATGGCGCTGGAATCAATGTTGTGCTTGGCCTTGCGCACCTTCTCTGTATAGAAATCCCAATCCCAACTAGCTAACTCGAAGTCCTCGCCCGACTCTTTGATCATCGCTTGAATGTCTGAACCCTCAGCCCGAGCATTTCTGGCTGCTGCCGGCGCGATCTTGCGCAACATGGTGTGCACATTCTCGACACTTCCTGCAGTCTGTTCGGCGATGATGTAGTCAGCGTGAGTCTTCTTTCCAAAAAGATTTGCTCGCACAGCGCGTAGTTGAGCCATCTCGACAATGATCGCCTTTGTATCGAATTCATTGTCGCGGTTTCCACGCAACAAAGATGCTCTCATAATGCGTTCACGAGTGGTTCGAACTTCAAGCGAGTCAAGAATTGGGTTACCGGTGAAGTTGACCATCGCCAAAAGATATTTACCTGTTAATCCGCGAGCAGAAGCAGCATCGGCTGCAGCCTGGATTTCACCGTCAGAAAGTCCTGCGAGTTCTTCCTTCGAATCAACAACGAGTGCACTGTCATTGGTATCGGCAAGAAGGTTCTTGGAGAATTGAGTCTCTAGATACGAAAGACGCTCATTGAGTTTAGTGAGCTTCTCGCGCTGTTCTTGTGACAAGTGCGCTCCGGCATAGACAAAATCTCGGTAGTACTTTTGCAGTAGCCAGGCATCTTCTGAGTTAAGCGAGAGCGTGTCTTGCCGATCGTGAAGACTCTTGATTCGAGCAAAGAGCGCAGGGTTAAGTGTGATTGCATCTTGATGGGCCGAGAGCTTGGGTGCGATTTCCTCTTCGATGGCATCCATCGCGTCGTTGGTATCACTTGATGACTTGTTGTAGAAGACAAGAAGCATGCGCGTAAGTGTGCGACCACTCTTTTCTAGGGCGACAATGGTGTTTTCAAATGTCGGCTCACCCGATGCGATGATCGCATCGACTTCGGCTAGCTGTTCTTTGGTGCCTTCATAGAACGCCTCGAGGTAATGCGATTCCTTGATAGATGCAAAATCTGGCAGCTCATATTCAAGGGTGCTCGGAGCAAAGAATGGGTTTGCAGACATGTATGAAAACTTTCTACGCGCGTGGGTTAGGGCTGATGTTCTGCTTGGGATCGCGCTCAGGAAGAGTTCCTAGGGCGACATCGATAGCTTTCATTACAGAGGCATCAAGTTTGATGCCTGATGCTTTCACATTTTCTTTTACCTGAGATGGTTTGGTCGCTCCCATAATTGCTGAAGAGACGTTGTCATTCTGCAAGACCCAAGCGATCGCAAGTTGTGACATGGTCAATCCAACCGAATCGGCAACTGGCTTTAGCTTCTGCACGGCCTCAAGAACTTCATCGCGCATCCAACGCGAAATCATTCCAGCGCCGCTCTTCTTATCTGTTGCACGTGAGCCGGCAGGAGGTTTGACCCCTGGCTTGTATTTTCCTGTAAGAACGCCCTGGGCAATTGGCGACCAGACGATCTGCCCGATTCCCTCTTTACGAGAAAGCGGAACAACTTCGGATTCGATAACGCGCCACAACGCTGAATACTGCGGTTGGCTTGAAACAAAACGGGAGTAACCGCGAGCGTCCTGAATTTTCAGGGCTGACGAGATCTGCTCTGCATTCCATTCAGAGAATCCGATGTAATTCACTTTGCCTTGGCGAATCAAGTCTTCAAAAGCCTGCAGGGATTCTTCGAGTGGTGTCTCAAAATCAAAACGATGCATTTGATACAGATCGATGTGATCGACATTTAATCGCTTGAGTGAGGCGTGGCAGGATTCCATGATGTGCTTACGGGATAGCCCGCGATCATTTTTTCCGGTTCCAGTTGGCCAATAAACCTTTGTAAAGAGTTCATACGATTCTCTGCGGATACCCTTTAGCGCCTTGCCGAGGACAGTTTCTGCTCGAGTTCCTGCATAGACATCGGCTGTATCAAAGGTCGTGATGCCAAGGTCGAAGGCTGTTTTCACACATTTAATCGCGGCTTCTTGTTCCACCTGAGAACCGTGGGTAATCCAGTTTCCGTAAGCGATTTCCGATACATACATTCCAGTGCTGCCGAGGCGTCTATATTCCATGCGCTTCACATTACGCTATATTCTTGACTTCACAAGTAGGAAAATCTAAGGATGCCCACCACATGGCTAAAAATGTAAGACGTAAACTTCAGAACGTCTGGCGCCATCTCCCTCACCCATTCAGATGGGTAATCGCCGCAACAGTCGGCTCGACAGTCACACTTCTTGGCATCGTATTTATTTTTATCCCTGGCCCTGGTCTTCCTTTGATTGTTCTTGGGGTTGCAATACTGGCCACAGAGTTTGCATGGGCTCAGGTCGTCTACACCCGCATCAAATCAGAGACCGATAAAATGACAGCTCGCGCAAAGAAGGCATTCAAGCGTAAGTAGATGATGCTCGATGTCGGCTAAGTAATCTAGGCTGATCTGATGAGCAAAAAGGTTGCCCCTGTAGATGAGGATCTCTCGCAGACCACCTTTGTTGTACTTGATCTAGAGACATCTGGTGCCTCGCCAAAAACCGGAAGTGCAATCACTGAAATAGGTGCTGTCAAAGTGTGTGGCGGCCACGTTCTCGGCACCTTCAAGACATTTGTAAATCCAGGAACACCACTGCCTCCATTTATCACAGAGCTGACTGGAATTTCTGATGAGATGCTCAGCGATGCGCCACGGATCGAATCAGTCTTGCCACTTCTCTTTGAATTTCTAGGCAGTGAGAAAACCACTGTTTTCGTTGCACATAATGCTCCCTTTGATCTCTCTTTTCTCAAGGCATCGGCTGCTCTCCATGGTTATGCGTGGCCGAACTTTCGAGTGCTAGATACAGTCAAAGCTGCTCGCTTTGTTTTGACGAAAGATGATGTTCCAAATTACCAATTAGGAACCCTTGCGATGTACTTCCGTACTGAGATCGCTCCGAACCATAGAGCCCTTGATGATGCGCTAGCAACAGTTGATGTGCTTCATGGCATTATCGAAATCATGGGAACCTTCGGAATTACGACGATCAACCAGATGCTTAACGCTGGTGCTAAGAAGGCGCGACCAAAGATTGAGTCAGAGAAATCCACCTCTGAAGAAGTTCTCTAGTAGCACCACTATCAACAGCAGCTTCTGCCTTCTTGAGAGCCCGTGCAATGCGCTCGTGAATTGAAAGTTCTTGCTCTCCTTCAAAGGCGGCAATCGCCGCAGCGGCATTGAGCATGACCGCATCACGCGGTGCACCTTTCTCACCTGCGAAAATTGCCATTGTGATTCGCGCATTCTCTGTCGCATCTCCGCCCGCAAGATCACTCACAGGTGCGCGAGAAATTCCGAAGTCCGCGGGTTCGATTCGATCGCTACGAATCTCACCGTTGCCGATACTCAGCACTGATGTAGTTGATGAAAGGGTGATCTCATCGAGTCCATCATCACCACGAAAGACGAAACCATCGACTCCACGAGTAGCTAAGACTTGTGCCATCACTAGATGCATTCGGTCATCCGCTACTCCGATTGCCGCGGCCTGAGGTTTTGCTGGATTCGCTAGCGGCCCCAATATGTTAAAGACAGT
>JAIXYD010000201.1 GCA_027490415.1 Streptomycetaceae bacterium | reverse complement strand
TCGTTCTCTACTACAGCGCTCTTATTCTCTGACATCTCTACTCCTTGGTTAATTAATCCCTTTTAATGGGATTTAATGCTAATTGTCCGATTTACTTCTTCTTCTTTTTCTTCTTCTTTGGTTGTTCCCGCTGACCTTTAACCTCTTCAACCGCTGGTGTTGATGGGTGTGATGGATCGTTTTGATCCGGCTCGACTACCCCACTCTTCTTCGCTTTTTTGCGCTCGAGCTCTTCGAAGGCAGGTGAGCCTGGTGTTGGGTTTCGCTTGATGACGTAGTACTGCTGTCCCCACGTCCAGAAATTTGTTGTTGACCAATAAATCAATACACCGACTGGGAAGTTAACGCCGGAGATCGCAAAAATGAGTGGGAATAGATACAACATGATTTTCTGCTGTTGCAACATCATGTTGTTGCTTGCATCCATCTTTGGCATTCCCTTTGTCATCAACTGACGCTGGGTTGTAAATGTTGTTGCTGACATAACGAAAATAAGTAGCACTGTGACAAGTTTTACCTTGATGTCATCGCTACCTAAAAATGTCTCAGAGATTTTTGCTCCGAAGAACTTTGCTTGTGCTGCACTCTCTAGATAGTCGCCCTTAAGAAATCCACGTGCGATTGGTGCAGGAACTCCAGCGTCGGTCTTTGCTGCGATTCCGTTAAGCACTGTGAAGAGAGCGAAGAAGATTGGTGCCTGGGCAAGAATTGGAAAACATGATGCAAGGGGATTTGTTTTATGCTCTTTGTAGAGCTTCATCATCTCTTCTGATTGCTTCTGGCGATCATCCTTGTACTTCTTTTGAATCTCCTTCATATGTGGCTGAAGGGCGGTAAGTGCGCGCTGGCTCTTAATTTGTTTTACAAAGAGTGGGATCAAAACAATTCGGATAACTACCACAAGACCCATAATTGAAAGTGACCACGTAACACCACTGTCTTCACCGAAGAGTGGTGAAAGAAGATTGTGGAATAGAACAATGATTCCAGATACCAGGTTATATAAAGGATTAAGAATAAAGCCCATGGTTATGCCGCCGCTTTCATGCTCTGAAGTGATTGCTCTGTAATGGTTTTTTCATCTTTTTTTACGTAATCGACTCCACCATGTGACCATGGATTACATCGCAAAACTCTCCATATGGCCATAGCAATACCTTTAATCCCATAACTTTGGATTGCTGTGAGTGCATAACTTGAGCAGGATGGGTAGTACTTACAACGAGGAGCAAATGCTGGGGAGATGAACTTTTGATAAAAAGTAATCATCAGAGTGAGTGGGGTTAAAAGCAACTTCATTACTGGCTCACATTCTTTTGGCTGCGAGAGAGTAGGTTAGAAATAAGTTGTGTGAGTTCGTTGGTGTATTCCGGTGCACTTTTTAATACACGCACGACAAAAAGTGAGTCACTTGGCAGGGTGTGAAGATTTGGTGCGATGTCATGTCGAAGTTGGCGAGCGATGCGATGGCGCATTACTGATCCGCCTACTGATTTATTAATAATCAACCCACATTTGGGTGTTGGTTCACTATTTGCATTATTCGCGGCAGGAGAGATGTAGAGATACCCGACAAGGTTTTCTGAGGTGAGGCGAAGTCCGCTCTTTGTTGCCTTAGCAAAATCTTCGCTTGTGGTAAGACGTGCCTTCTTTGGAAGCACTCTATTGCTCCGCGTTCTTCTAGCTTTTACGCTGAAAGACGTGAGCGACCCTTGGCGCGACGGGCAGCAAGTACAGCACGACCCGCACGTGTAGCCATACGAGCGCGGAATCCGTGCTTCTTGGCGCGACGACGTGTATTTGGTTGGTAGGTGCGCTTTGTCATGGGTAAAACTCCTGGTTCGATTAAAGATTCATAAATGCGGGGGAAGCAAGGAGGCAACGGTAGAGGTGTGGATAGGCGCGGGTCAAACCCGCCCCCAACCCCAGGCGAAGGGGTGAGCGAGGCCGGGTGTTGTGGATAACTACTTGCGCTTTTCCCTAAAGAGCTCTACTTTTCGACTTCTCCACAGGCTATCCGCCGAAATTGGGATTTTGTAGGCCTCAACCCCTACTTTAGACCACAGCCTGTGGATAACTTTGTGGATATCTATTTTTAAGATTTTTGATGGTTTTGAAGATTTTTGATGGTTAAAAAAATGGGGGCTTAAATGGCAGTAGTAGATGTTGAGTTAAGCGCCCTGTGGGAGCGAGTGATTGAGCATGTCTCTTTAGGAGAACCTCAGCACCGCGCATTTTTGATGATGACCAAGGCTCTTGGTTTGATCCAGAGCGAAGATGGAACCAATCTTCTTGTAGCTGCCCCCAACGCATTCGCAAAAGATGTTCTCGAGTCACGCCTTCGTGTTGTTGTGAACGAAGTACTCACACGCGAACTAGGTGAGAAGACAAATATTGCTGTCATGATCGATGAAAACATCGAGCTCGCCGATCTACCTGCGCCAACTATTGTTGTTGAGAGCCCGGCTGTTGCAACATCATCAAAAACTTTAGGTCGCGACGCATCAGGTTCTATTCGAAGCGAAGAGCCTTCACAACTTAACCCTCGTTATATTTTTGAAACATTTGTTATCGGTGCATCTAACCGATTCGCTCATGCTGCAGCAGTTGCTGTTGCTGAAGCTCCCGCAAAAGCTTATAACCCGCTCTTTATTTACGGTGATTCAGGACTTGGCAAAACACACTTGTTGCACGCTATTGGTGCATACGCCAAAGAGTTATATGGCAACGTCCGTGTGCGATATGTATCTTCTGAAGAGTTCACCAACGACTTTATTAATTCAATTCGTGACGATAAGGCATCAGCTTTCCAACGCAGATATCGCGATCTAGATATTTTGCTTGTTGATGATATTCAATTCTTAGAAAATAAAGAGCGTACCCAGGAAGAGTTCTTCCATACATTCAACACTTTGTATAACGCTAACAAACAGATTGTTATCTCTTCAGATCGCCCACCTAAACAACTCACCACACTAGAAGATCGTTTACGTAGCCGATTTGAGTGGGGTTTGATTACAGATATTCAGCCACCTGAACTTGAAACTCGTATTGCGATTCTTCG
>JAIXYD010000058.1 GCA_027490415.1 Streptomycetaceae bacterium | reverse complement strand
GTCGAGAACCTCAACCTTTTTGATGCAATCTTGGGCAAGGCGAGCAGCTGGTCCGCCGATTGAGCCGAGATAGAAACCACCATGCTTTTTGCAGGCATCTGTGACAGCTTGTGAGCGATTGCCTTTGGCGAGCATTACAAACGATCCGCCGCGCTCTTGGAAGTAGTCAACATAAGAATCCATACGTCCTGCAGTCGTTGGTCCAAATGATCCGGATGCAAAACCTTCAGGGGTCTTAGCTGGGCCAGCATAATAAACAGCGTAATCCTTGAGGTATTGCGGCATTGGCTCGCCCCTATCAATCGCTTCTTTAATGCGGGCGTGGGCGAGATCGCGTGCAACAACAATTGTTCCGGTCAGACTTACACGAGTCTTTACAGGGTGCTTGGAAAGTTCGGCGCGGATCGCATCCATTGGCTGGTTGAGATCAATAGCAACTACATCAGTATCGAGATGTTCATCGGTTGTCTCAGGCAAGAAATGTGCTGGATCGCGTTCGAGTTCTTCGATAAAGACGCCATCTCGTGTGATCTTCGCCTTTACCTGGCGATCGGCAGAGCAGGAGACTGCAATTGCAATTGGAAGTGATGCACCGTGACGAGGGAGGCGTACTACGCGCACATCGTGGCAGAAATACTTTCCGCCAAACTGTGCGCCTATCCCCAAGGTGCGTGTGAGCTCTAGAACCTTCTCTTCGAGTTCAATATCTCTAAATCCGTGGCCGGTTGCGGCATTACCTGAGGTTGGAAGTGAATCTAGATATTTTGTTGAGGCAAGCTTTGCAGTCTTTACCGTGTGCTCAGCACTTGTTCCACCAATAACAATTGCTAAGTGATACGGAGGACAGGCCGCTGTTCCAATCGAGCGGAGCTTTTCATCAAGCCAGGTCATAAATGATGTTGGATTGAGAACTGCCTTTGTCTCTTGATAGAGGAAAGATTTATTTGCACTTCCGCCACCCTTTGCGATGAATAAGAAGTTGTACTCATCGCTATGGTCGCTATCGGCATAGATCTCAACTTGGGCGGGGAGGTTATTGCCGGTGTTCTTCTCATCCCATGTTGTCACTGGAGCCATCTGCGAATATCGCAGGTTGAGCTTTGTATATGCATCGTAAATTCCTCGCGAGAGAGCAACTTCATCCTTACCTGTTGTAAGAACGTGCTGCCCCTTCTTGCCCATAATCAGCGCAGTTCCTGTGTCTTGGCACATCGGCAAGATTCCACCGGCTGAGATATTGGCATTCTTCAAAAGATCAGTTGCGACGAAACGATCATTAGGTGAGGCCTCAGGATCATTGAGAATATTTGCAAGCTGCTGCAAATGTGCTGCGCGCAAATAGTGAGAGATATCGTGGATTGCGACTTCGCTTAAGTTTGATAGCGCTGATGGTTCAACATGTAAAAATTCGAGATCGCCATGCTTTTTTACACTCACGCCATCTTTTGTCAGAAGGCGATACTTCGTTGCATCCTCACCGAGTGGCAGAAGATCTGAGTATGTAAATTGTGGCTCTGGAGACATCGCTGGCCTTATTCTGCTTCAGCTTCTTGAGTTGGTCGGCTTGCAGCAATCTTCGCCTTTGCACCATCGAGCCATTCCTGGCAGATCTTTGCTAACGCTTCGCCGCGCTCCCAGAGTGCAAGAGATTCTTCAAGTGTGGCACTTCCCGATTCGAGGGATTCCACAATCTCTGCCAGCTCATCACGAGCCTGCTCGTAGGACAACTTCTTCTCTGCAGCCATGTTCTTAATCTACTCTCTTCTCGACAGTTGCCTGAAGCGCACCCTTTGCTAGACGAATGTGAAGCTCCGCACCATCACTAATGGACGCAGCATCACGTGCAATCTGGCCATCACTTAATGTGGCAACTGCATAGCCTCGATCTAAGGTGGATTGCGGCGATAGGGATCGCAAGTGGGCGCGGACCTGTTTGAGTTCGCGCTTCTCGCTATCGATAATTGCGGAAAAGGTGCGGCGTGCACGATCGCGGGCAGTAGCAATTATCTCGCTACGAGAGCTCACGATCACCATCGGATCTTTCATGACCGGGCGGGCTGTGAGATGCGAAATTGTTGAGAATTCAAAGTCGATCGCATGTGTAACTTTGCGCAACAACCGTGCACGAATTGCTTGGATATCTGCAATCTCTTGGGCGATATCAGGCACGACTCTCTTGGCAGCATCGGTGGGTGTTGATGCGCGGTAATCTGCAACAAGATCTAAAAGAGGTGAATCTTTCTCGTGGCCAATCGCACTCACAATCGGTGTGAGACAAGAGCCAGCTAAACGAACCAGAGATTCATCGCTAAATGGCAAGAGATCTTCAAATGATCCGCCGCCGCGGGTAATGATGATGACATCGACATCCTTCATCGCCTCCAGCTCTGCGAGTGCTTGTGAGACTTCGACAACTGCCGCGCTTCCTTGCACCGCAACTTCGCGAATCTCAAATTCAACTGCCGGCCAGCGACGTCGACCATTTTCAATAACATCTTTCATCGCATCGGTATTGCGACCACAGATGAGACCAATTTTCTTCGGCAAACGAGGCAGTGCAACTTTGCGATCAGCGCTAAAGAGTCCCTCTGCTGCCAGTGTGTTCTTTAACTCTTCGAGTCGAGCTAATAGTTCGCCAACTCCAACCTGTCTAATTTCTTTGGCAGACATGGTGAGCGTTCCACTCTTTGTATACCAAGATGCCTTTGCATGAATCACAACGCGAGCATTAGGTGGCAAAGGTTGCACTGGCGCTAAGACAGTTTTGTAACACATCACCGAAAGGCTCATATCTGCACTGGTGTCGCGCAGGCGCATAAATGCCATTCCACCGCTGCGTTCGTTGAGCTCTGAGATCTCGCCCTCGATCCAAATCGGGCCTAAACGATCGAGATACTCCTTAATTGCTTCAGTGACGACGCGTACTGGCGCTGGTTTCTCACTTGAAGTTTCGAACATGAGCCCAGCCTAATAGACTGCGCGACATGGAATCGGAGAAACGCGTTCTTCTGGCCGCCCCTCGTGGATATTGCGCAGGAGTTGATCGCGCAGTGATCACTGTTGAAAAAGCCCTCGAGGTGTACGGCGCTCCCGTCTATGTCCGCAAAGAGATTGTTCACAACAAGCATGTTGTCTCTACCCTCGAGCAAAAGGGCGTCATTTTCGTTAACGACACAGATGAAGTACCAGAAGGCCACACAGTGGTCTTCTCCGCACATGGTGTTTCACCGGCAGTTCACGAGCAAGCAGCTGCGCGCAGCTTGAAGACAATTGATGCAACGTGTCCGCTTGTGACCAAGGTGCACCAAGAAGTAAAGCGATTTGCAAATGATGAGACTGAAATTCTGCTCATCGGCCACGAAGGCCACGAAGAAGTTGAAGGAACTGCTGGCGAAGCTGTCGGTAAGGTAAGAATTGTTGACGGCCTTGATGGTGCGCGCAATGTTCAGCCAACTCCGGGAAAGAAGCTTGTCTGGTTATCGCAGACAACACTGAGTGTTGATGAAACCCTCGAAGCAGTTGCGATCTTGCGTCAACGTTTTCCTGAAATTCAAGATCCACCATCAGATGACATTTGCTATGCCACACAAAATCGCCAGGAAGCAATTAAGACAATTGCCCCTCAAGCAGATCTCGT
>JAIXYD010000196.1 GCA_027490415.1 Streptomycetaceae bacterium | reverse complement strand
GTGATTGCGCCCATGTCAGCGACCCGAATCGATATCTGTTCGGTTGCGTGGAATCCATGGCGAGCCCATACCTCGTCAAGGAGATCATTGAGATCTCTTCCGACCGCTGCAAGATCGGTAGCTATCTGAGCGAGGAATATCGCAGCTGATATTCCATCTTTATCATTAACTGTTTCAGAGTCCACCGCATAGCCAATAGCTTCTTCGTAACCAAACGCCAGATCTTCAATCTTGGCAAGCCATTTAAATCCAGTAAGAACTTCTTTGAAATCTATCCCGTAATGGGTTGAGATCTTTCGAAGAATCGATGATGAGACGATGGAATTTCCAAAGGTTCCTTGTGGAGATGTTCGTGCGATCCACTCTCCAAAGATGACGCCAAGTTCGTCGCCGCGAAGCATGCGCCATTGTCCTGAGCGATCCTTTATCGCTGCCGCACATCGGTCTGCATCAGGATCATTTGCGATTACCAAGTCAGCGTCGTGCTCACGAGCAGTTGCTAGTGCTAAATCGATAGCACCGGGTTCCTCTGGATTTGGAAAAGCTACGGTTGGAAAATCTGGATCAGGATCAGCTTGTTCGGCGACCAGAATCAAATCTGGGAAACCTGCTAACCTAAAAACTTGCGTGAGAGTTTGCGTTCCTACGCCATGCATCGCTGTATAGACAATTTTGAGCTTTCCAGGATTACTACCAAGTGCGGCGGTGCGTTCCACGTACTCTTGAATCAGAGTCTCATCAAGCACTTCCCATGTGTGTGCTCGTGGTTGAGACCTTAAAGTTGTGATTGCATCTATTTCTCGTGCAATGTATCCATCAGTTGGATTAATGATTTGTGATGATGCGTAGGAGATGCCATCTGCATCAGGGCCGATATAAACCTTATAGCCGTTATCCTGCGGAGGATTGTGGCTAGCCGTAACCATTACTCCAACATCTGCTTTGAGCGCAGTTGTGGCGTAGGCAAGAACTGGAGTTGGTAGCGCACGTGGAAGCAAAAAAACTTCCATTCCTGCACCACTAAAAATTTCAGCGCTTTCAATTGCATATTCAGCAGAACCATGTCTGGCATCGCGACCAATAACGACCCGAGTCATTCCTCGAGCACGCATGTACGCAGCGATGCCTGCCGCAGCTCGCCCAACAACCGCGCGATTCATGCATGAAGGTCCTGGGCCATTAGGGCCACGCAATCCAGCTGTTCCAAATTGTAAGAATCCATTGAAAAAGGTGCGCAGCGTCGCTTCATCCTGATTATCCAAGAGCGTTTGAAGCTGAGAAGCTGTTACAGGATCTGGATCATCTTCAATCCAAGCTTTTACCTCTGCAGCCAGGGCGTGGTCCATAACAGTGATCTTATCCAAGCTAGATGATCTGCGGAATAGTTTTTGCTAGAAGTTCTCCCATAGAGCTGGCTGCAGCTTTCCCTGCTGCAATTACTTCTTCATGATTAAGTTTTTCTCCAGTAACACCTGCGGCAGCATTGGTTACAAGTGAAATGCCAAGTACTTCTGCGCCGAGTGCATGTGCTGCGATTGCTTCTGGAACAGTAGACATACCAACAAGATCAGCACCAAGTGTGCGCATCATGTGAATTTCGGCCGGTGTTTCATAAGTTGGGCCGCGCCAATGGACGTAGACGCCCTCTTGCAAAGATGAATCTGCCGACTTCATGATTGCTCTTATGCGCTTGCTATAAAGATCGGTGAGATCTACAAAAGTGGCACCCACAAGTGGTGACTGTGCAGTCAGTGAAATGTGATCTCGGATAAGTACAGGCTGACCCACGCGATACGCAGTATTGATTCCTCCACACGCATTAGTCAAAATAATCACCTTGCATCCAGCCTTAACGGCTGTGCGAACTCCGTGCACGACGGGTTCCATTCCTTTACCCTCATAGAGATGTGTTCGGCCTAAGAATACGAGAGCACGAATTATTCGATTGCCATCTTTAATTTCATAAGATCGGACTTTGCCAGAGTGACCTTCTACAGCTGGAGCAAAAAATCCAGTGAGTTCTTCAGCATTGCACTCAAAAACTGGTTCTCCAAGAGCATCAACAGCGCCGACCCAACCAGAGCCCATGACAAGAGCTACATCGTGTGATGCAATACCTGTGCGGTCAGCAATCTCAGATGCTGCAATTGCTGCGGCTTGGAGGGGATCTGAATAAAGAATGTCAGTAGATGTCATGCATCAATAATGTCACAGAGCACTGTGGCACTGGCAACTGTCTCACCGATTGCGACCTTGAGGTTGGTCACGATGCCACTTTTATGAGCGTTGAGAGGTTGTTCCATCTTCATCGCTTCCAGAACTATGACGAGGTCGCCCGCCTCAACGTGTGCACCCTCTTGTACTGCAATTTTTACGACAGTTCCCTGCATCGGGCTGGCAAGACCAGTTCCGGTTGCACCTCCTGCAGCTGATTGTTTTGCTCGATGGCGCTTAATGACTGGGGTTGGTGCATGAACTTTTATCTCAAAACGCTTTCCATTGACCTCTGCAACGAGATGTTCATTAGCGGCCATCGTTTGGGTATCTGAAGCCTGTATATCAAAGGCCGGGATCTCATTTGTGAATTCGTTTTCGATATAACTTGTATAGACCGAAAAATTCTCCGTATACGCAGGATCCTCAACAATTGCGCGATGGAAGGGGAGTGCAGTTGCAAGACCCTCTACCTCAAACTCTGCCAGCGCTCTACGTGCTCTCTCGATAGCTTGCTGACGCGTTGCGCCAGTAACGATTAACTTTGCTAAGAGTGAGTCGAAGTTTCCTCCGATAACATCACCTTGCGCAAAGCCTGCATCAACTCGCACTCCAGGCCCAGTTGGAATTTTCCATGAAGTGATTCGGCCAGGAGCAGGCAGGAATGATCTTCCCGGATCTTCACCGTTGATTCGAAATTCAAGGCTATGTCCGCGAATAACTGGGTCATCAAAGCCAAGTGCTTCACCCGTCGCGATTCTAAATTGTTCGCGTACAAGATCTATCCCAGTTACTTCTTCAGAGACTGGGTGTTCAACCTGCAAGCGTGTGTTCACTTCGAGGAATGAGATGGTCCCATCAATTCCGACGAGAAATTCACAGGTACCAGCTCCGATGTAGCCAGCCTCTTTCATAATCGCTTTACTCGAACGATAAAGCTCTTCATTTTGTGCATCCGTAAGGAATGGAGCTGGAGCTTCTTCAACGAGTTTCTGGTGGCGACGTTGTAGAGAGCAATCACGAGTACTAATCACAACTGCATGCCCATGTTGATCGACGAGAACTTGAGTTTCAACATGGCGAGGCTTGTCTAAGTAACGCTCAACAAAGCATTCACCGCGGCCAAATCCTGCTATTGCTTCGCGCACCGCCGAGGCGAATAGTTCGGGAATCTCCTCAAGAGTGCGAGCAACCTTTAATCCACGTCCACCGCCACCAAAGGCAGCCTTGATCGCAACTGGAAGTCCGTACTCTTTGGCGAAAGCGATGACTTCTTCATGTCCTGAGACTGGATCTTTCGTTCCTGCTACAAGAGGCGCACCTGCTTTTGCTGCAATGCGTCGAGCTGAAACTTTGTCACCGAGTGCACTGATTGCAGAGGGTGGAGGTCCAATCCAAATAAGTCCTGCATCGATTACCGCTTGCGCAAAATCTGCGTTCTCGGAGAGAAAGCCATATCCAGGATGAATCGCATCTGCACCAGAGTCTTTGGCAACTGCAATTATCTTTGGGATGTTTAAGTAAGTATCTTTAGCAACTACCCCATTAAGTGAATACGCAAAGTCTGCAGAGCGCACGTGGAGAGCGTCTCGATCCTCTTCGGAATAAATCGCCACACTTTCAAGTCCGTGATCTTTGCAGGCACGAATTACTCGAATCGCAATCTCACCTCGATTTGCAATCAGAACGCGTTTCATCGCATCCCCTTTACTTCTGGCCATGAGTATCCAAGCTGCGTCATTGCACTTCGCAGAAATGGCATCGAGATTCCAACAACATTGGTGTAGTCACCTTCAATAAGTGGAATAAAGGAAGAGCCATGACCATCGAGAGTGAAGCCACCTGCCACCTGGAGAGGTTCACCTGATGCGATGTAATCCTCAATCTCTTCATCGCTGAGCTCCGAAAAAGTAACCTTGGTTGTCACTCTGTCGGCAATCTCAATACCTTTTTCGGTATCGATGATGCAGTGACCGGTATGCAAAAGGCCGCTTCGACCGCTGATTGTCCGAGCTCTCTGGCGGGCGATATCTGGAGTACCGGGCTTACCGAAAGAGACCCCATCTACATCAAATGTTGAATCGCAGCCGATAATTATTGCTGGGTAATCGATCATCTCTCTCACAGTGTGAGCCTTGGAGATTGCCAGAGCAATAACCATATCTTCAGGTGACATTGCGTTAAAGAATTCGGTCTCTTCGTCGACATTACTTACGATTATTTCTGGAGATAATCCGGCATCGACCAATAGTCGTTTTCGTGAAGTTGACTGTGAAGCGAGAACTATCTTCGGCACTAGTCAAACCTTCTTGCACCATAGGTAATTTGATGTGGCAACGGTTGGCGTAACTGAGGAAGGCCAAAGACGCTCCGCTTAACTACAGGCTTGAGATCTACAGGCTTTCTAGAGGCGAGAGCAGCTTCAAGTGCTAGAAGCTCCTCTGGTGTTGGGTTGCCCGACGTGATTGTAAATTTCATTAGAGTGGAATATTTCCATGCTTACGTGCAGGGAGAATGTCACGTTTGGTCTTTAGTGTTCTAAAGGCTTTGGTGATGTACGCCCGAGAATCTTCTGGTTCAATGACAGAATCGATGGTTCCACGTTCGGCAGCAGCGTAGGGATTTGAGAGTTTTTCGGTGTAATCAGAGATGAGTTCTTTGCGAAGGGCTTCGGGATCTGACGCCTCTGCAATATCTTTTCTATACAAAATATTTACAGCTCCCTGTGCGCCCATGACTGCGATCTCAGCAGATGGCCACGCAAAGTTAATGTCGCTACCAAGATACTTAGAACCCATAACGATGAATGCTCCGCCGTATGCCTTACGGGTAATCAGCGTAACCAGAGGCACAGATGCTTCAGCATATGCGTAGAGCAACTTTGCTCCACGTCGAATAATTCCATTCCATTCTTGTTCAGTTCCTGGCATAAATCCGGGGACATCAACCAATGTGAGAATTGGAATATTGAAGGCATCGCAGAAACGCAAGAATCGTGCAGCCTTTTCGCTGGAATTGATATCTAGCGTGCCAGCCAACTGTGATGGCTGATTGGCAATGATTCCTACAGATTGGCCTTCAATGCGGGCAAATCCAACAACGATATTTGGCGCAAAGAGTGCGTGCACTTCCAGAAATTCACCTTCGTCGACCAACGATGCAATAAGTACCTTCATGTCATAAGGCTGATTAGGTGAATCTGGAATAAGAGTGTTGAGTGCAATATCTTTCGCACTCTTTGCAAGAGTTTCTGTTGCCGGAAGAACTGGAGATCCATCCATATTATTTGATGGCAAATACGATAAAAGTGCCTTCACATAATCGATGGCATCGGCTTCAGAGTCAGCCATGTAATGAGAGTTTCCAGATTTGGTGTTATGCGTGAAAGCTCCGCCAAGTTCTTCCATGCCAACATCTTCACCTGTAACGGTTTTAATCACATCAGGGCCTGTAATGAACATATTTGAAGTCTCCTTCACCATCACTGTGAAATCAGTGAGGGCGGGAGAGTAGGCAGATCCGCCAGCGCACGGGCCGAGGATGAGAGAGATTTGAGGAATTACTCCAGAGGAGCGTGTGTTGAGTCGAAATATCTTTCCGTACCCATTGAGCGAAGCAACACCTTCTTGAATGCGCGCTCCACCAGAGTCATTAATACCAATAAGTGGAATTCCACTCTTGAGTGCGAACTCTGCGATCTTAACTATCTTCTCTGCATGCACTTCGCCGAGGCTTCCACCAAAGACGGTGAAATCTTGAGAGTAGAGAGCGATTGGTCGTCCGTCGACAGTTGCTGTTCCGATGACCACACCATCTCCATATGGGCGAGAATTTTCCATTCCAAATTGGTTGGAACGGTGACGGGCAAACTCGTCAATTTCAGTAAATGAATCGGAGTCAACGAGCATCTCGATGCGCTCACGGGCTGTGTATTTTCCTTTGGCATGCTGCTTCTCGACCGCACGGGCTGAACCGGCGTGGATGGCTTCATCGATTTTTTCGCGGAGATCATCGATTTTTCCCGCAGTAGTGTGCAGATCTGGGCTCATGTCTATACGGTACTAGTCATGGGTATGGATACGCCAAGAGCGCCACTAGATCAGAGTCGAATCACTGCTGCTTTGTCGCGGTACTGGCGAGTAAGCGTGGTTGATCTCACGACTTCAACCCAAGATGATCTTGCAACGAAAGCAAATGCTGGTGAGGCCAAAAATGGCGATGTCATCATTGCAAATTATCAAAGTGCTGGTCGAGGACGTCTAGATAGAACTTTCATTGCGCCAGCATCGACAGCCCTACTCTTTTCAATATATCTACAACCACAAAGTGAAAGGGACGACTGGGGATTCCTTCCGTTACTTGCCGGTTTCTCTATCGCTGACACGTTGCGAAAGATTAATGCAAATGTTTCGATCAAATGGCCTAATGATCTACTGATTGACGAGATGAAAATAGGTGGAATTATTTCAACTGCAGCAGGCTCAGGTGTTGTTATCGGAATCGGAATAAATGTTTCAACAACAGCCTCTGAACTTCCAGTGGAAACAGCTACATCTCTGAAGCTTGCTGGTGTAAGTAAACTCGATAGAAACTTTCTGCTCCCACTTCTCCTCAATGCTTTTGAGACAGATTTCACGGCATGGGATCAAGGTGAAAGTTTTCTCGAGAGGTATTCCCAGTTATCGGCAACCCGCGGACGAGAGGTAACAATTATTGGTCCCGCTGAAAGTGCGATGAGGTCGCGTGCTCAGACTTTTGATGAACAAGGTCGACTTCACCTAGAAGATGGGCAGATAGTTACAGTCGGTGACGTGATTCATCTACGATGAGCCAGTGAGAAATACCTTCCCAATCGTGGGAATTATCGGTGCAGGCCAGTTGGCTCGAATGACAGTTGCCCCAGCCATTGCACTAGGAGTGACTCTCAAAGTCTTTGCCCAAGATAAGAGCGATAGCGCTGCACAGATTTGTGAGCATGTCGTTGGAGATTTTCGCAATCTCAATGAAGTTTTGGCATTTGCTCAAGATTGCGATGTCATCACTTTTGAGCACGAACTTGT
>JAIXYD010000079.1 GCA_027490415.1 Streptomycetaceae bacterium | reverse complement strand
TAACTTTAAAATGATTGCAGAGCCATGGGATATCTCGCGTTATTCGCTAGGTGATTTTCCGCATCCATTCCGTGAGTGGAACGATGCCTATCGCGATGCCATCAGACAGTTCTGGCTAGAAGATATTGCACGCGGGTACGGCGAAGGCGTAGCAGACATAGCTTCACGTATCAGCGGCTCTAGCGACATTTTTTATTACCGCGGTCCAACATCATCCATTAACTTCATCACCGCCCACGATGGATTCACTCTCAACGATCTAGTCAGCTACACATCTAAAAATAACTTAGCCAACCAAGAAGATAACCGCGACGGCGCAAGTGATAACCGTTCCTGGAATTGTGGAGTTGAAGGACCGACTGAAGATCCTCAGATAATGGCTATTCGTCAGAGTTTAAAGAAGTCGATGCTTGCTACTTTGTTGCTTTCATCTGGCGTCCCGATGCTCACTATGGGTGATGAAGTAAGCCGCTCTCAGTTGGGATCAAACAACGCCTATTCGATGCCGCGCGATATGAGTGTGAATATCGCAGATTCGCCAGAAACTTTTGGTGGAGGTTGGGCAATGGATTGGGATTTAGATCCGGCGCAGAGAGATATTCGTGACGCAGTTGAGATGTTAGCCAGTATCCGAAATACATATTTGGCAGATGTCGCCTCTGAATTCTTTACCGGAGCGCTAGATCAAGGCACGCAACGAAAAGATATTGCTTGGTTTAGTTTGGGTGGTCGCGAGATGAGCGATTCACACTGGACAGATGGTGAGAAAAGATCTCTTACGGTCTTTATCGATGCCGGTTCTGATCGCGGATTATTACTACTTCTTAACTCGTCAACTCAAACCACCACATTTACTTTTCCGGATAGTACGTGGGGAGATTCGTTCCGCTCAATATTTGATGCCTCGCATGTAACGTCAGAACATGAACCAGCGCTAGCACTTCCTTCATCAACAGTTGATGTGCAGGCTCACTCTGCTCAGGTGTGGCTGGTAACGCGCAGTACTAGGTAGTAATTCTTTTCATCAAATAAGATGGGCAAATGCTTGCACTTATTGCACCTGGTCAAGGCTCACAGACTCCAGGAATGCTCACCCCATGGATAGCAGATCCTTCTCAAGCTGAACTCTTGCGCCATTGGTCGGAAGTTATTGATCTGGATTTAACTCATCTAGGCACAAATGCAGATGCAGATGAGATCCGCGATACCGAAAATGCACAACCGCTGATTGTTGCTGCCGGGTTACTAAGCGCTGGGACTTTAGATCTCAGAGCTAAATTCTCATGTGTTGCTGGGCACTCGGTTGGTGAAATTACTGCCGCCGCGTTGGCTGGTGTAATGAGTGAGGTTGATGCGCTGCGACTTGTACGTGTGCGTGGTCTTGAAATGGCAAAAGCTGCTGCTGCATCTCCATCCGGAATGTCTGCCGTTCTTGGCGGAGAACGTGATGTTGTTCTTGCTGCGATTGCAGAGGCAGGACTGGTTGCCGCTAATGACAACGGTGGTGGGCAAATTGTTGCAGCAGGCGACCTTGCAGCTCTCGCATCTCTTGCACCAGAGGGTTCACGCGTCCGTGCTCTTCAAGTTGCGGGCGCATTTCACACTCACTTTATGTCTCCAGCTGTCAGTGCATTCAAAGAATTCGCATCAACAATTACGACTTCAGATCCTGTAGTTGGCGTCCTGTCTAATCGTGACGGACAAGTGCTTAATTCAGGGCAAGAAATTCTTGAGCGAATCGTGTCGCAAGTGGCTAACCCAGTACGTTGGGATCTCTGCATGTCAACGATGCAATCGTTAGGTGTGACGCAAGCGCTAGAAGTTGCACCTGCTGGAACTCTTGTGGGACTCCTTAAGCGCGCCGCAGAAAGCATCACTGGATTTGCGTTTAAATCACCTGATGACCTCGCAGCAGCGAACCAATTTGTAAGTAGCAAGGGATAACTCATGACAATTAAAGCCAAGACTGGTTCGCAGTCTCGCATTCTCTCCGTAGGTTCGTATCGTCCAAAGAGACTTGTCATGAACTCTGAGATCGTCGATCGCATTGAATCAAATGACGAATGGATTCAACAGCGCACTGGAATCCAGTCACGACGTTTTGCAGATGAAAGTGAATCTGTTGTTAACATGGCTTGTTGGGCAGCAGAATCTGCACTCAAGCGTGCAGGCGTCTCGATTGCAGATATCGATACAGTCATCGTTGCCACAATTACATTTCCACACCAAGCGCCAAGTGCTGCAACTGCGATCATTGCCCGCCTTGGCAATCCGACTGCTGCCGCCTTTGATATCGGAGCAGCGTGTGCGGGCTTTAGCTATGCAGTCTCCATGGCACACGATTTTGTCTTTGCAGGAACTTCCAAAAAAGTGCTTGTTATCGGAGTAGAAAAGATTTCTGATTTCACCAATCCCGATGATCGTGCCACTGCCTTTATCTTTGCCGACGGCGCGGGGGCAGTTGTGATCGGCGAATCTGATACTCCAGGCATTGGTCCGGTCGTCTGGGGGGCAGATGCCGACAATCGTGAAGCGATCACAATGGATCCGCCATGGACTGCAAT
>JAIXYD010000105.1 GCA_027490415.1 Streptomycetaceae bacterium | reverse complement strand
CATAGCCAAATTAACTGCGCCTAAGAGATTGACATTATCTGTGAGGTAGATCGGGAACTGCACGACGAGTCGACCAAAAAAGAGTGCGACCCAAATCCAACTAGCGCGGATGTACGCTGCCTTTCGAGCTGGATCTTTGCGCCACGCAAAGTTTTCACCAAGAATTGGTCCAAGCATTACTCCAAGAATTGGCCAGCCTGCAATATTTGCAAACAGGTACACCAATCCGTAACCCAGATTCGTAAGCATTTTTGGAACGAAGACGTCACTGGGATTGCCGGTGCGATTGGCAAACCATGCTGAAATCAGAGTTCCGATAAATCCAGAGAGTGCATGTTGGATTGAATCTTTCATAACGAGGCGAATAATTGTCAGGATCGCTGAGATGATGATTGATGCAATGAGTGAATTCCATAGATCTTTAGTGATGTTAAAGGAGATCAGGAAAACCAGCGCAGGAAAACCGGCATCGATCAGACCCTTTTTGCCGCCAAAGGCTGAAACGATCTTCTCTTTATCTCCCGACATTTCACTCATGAACGCCCCGTTGATCCAAAGCCACCAGATCCGCGACCCGAACCAGGAAGTTCACGAACTTCAACAAATTCTGCGCGCTCAACTTTCTGAATCACTAATTGAGCAATGCGATCTCCGCGCTTAAATGAAACTGATTCGCTCTTGTCGTGATTGATCAAAATACACTGCAACTCACCTCTGTAGCCAGCATCAACTGTTCCAGGTGCATTCACCATGGTTACACCATGTTTAATTGCTAGTCCCGAACGTGGGTGTACAAGTGCGACGTATCCGTCGGGTAGCGCAATTGCGATTCCTGTTGGAACCAATGCACGCTCTCCTGGCGCCAAAGTGATATCGATGCGAGAAACGATATCTGCTCCAGCATCTCCACCTTTGGCATAACGTGGAAGTGGAAGATCGGGATCTAAGCGAGTGATGAGTACTTCAACCGAGCTCATGGATTTATCTCGAAATCTGGATCAACAAATGCCAGAAGTTCTGGAGATTTTTTAATGTACTCAAGATATTCCGCTGGAGCGTTTGACATAAAGTGGCTCATGGGAACGATGACAAAGAGCGCTGCAGCCCGCACTGCAATATCTCCATCAGGGCCATTAAGGCGACCTACAGCCTCGGTATATACCTTTCGCTTCATCTGTCCTGTGATTTGGGCCGAGATGTGAAGCGTTGTTCCAATTGGAACAGGTTTCATAAAATCTGTTTCCAGGCGACCCGTAACCGCCGGTGATCGAATAAGCCACATTAACTTTCCGAGCGCTTCATCGAATGCGAGTGAAAGCAAGCCACCATGGGCAAGACCCGGTGCACCTTGATGATTTTCCGTCACTGTAAATTCTGCAGTCAGATCAAGTGCGCTACCGGCGTGAGCAACAAGATGTAGTCCTGTCGGATGTAGCTGACCGCAACCAAAACAATGTCCAAAGTGGGAAGGAATCTGTGTTCCCGCTGCAGGAGCTAGAGGATGTCGCTCAGGAAGAATTGCGCCCTCAGGTGGTGTTGTGCTTGCCACTCTTGTCATGGCTCCACTTTACTCTCTCAATCTTCCTATACGGTATCGCTATGAGTGAGAGATTAATCAATTTCCGAGAGGTAATTCGCCCACCATTCTGGTTAATGGCATTTATCTACTTTCTCGCCCTCTCTCTTGGGATAGCAATTTGGGCAGCGATGACGACAACGATTGCGGCGGTAGTGATGGCGCTGCTGACGGCAGCAACGATTTTGATCTACTTCACCTCTTCGCTGATAATCGAAGTGGATGAGAATGTGCTTCGCGTAGGTAAAGCGCATATTGATAAGAAATTCTGTGGTGAAGTTACGGTGTTAACACCTGCACAGATGTCCTTGCAGCGTACTCGAGAGGCAGACCCGGCTGCATACTTAGCAATTAGATTTTGGACAGCCCACGGAGTTAAAATCAAAATCAATGACACCAGAGACCAGACCCCATATTGGTTGGTGACAAGTAAGCAGGGCGATAAGTTAGCGAAAGCGTTAAAGAAAAGTTAAGAACATTCCTTACAAACTGCCTTGGCACCCTCACCCTTAGCAAGCTGGGTAATGTGGTGAATCAAGAAACAGCGTGAACAGGTGAACTCATCTTCTTGTTTGGGAACAACGCGAACTGAGAGTTCTTCACCTGACAAATCTGCACCCGGAAGTTCTAGATTCTCGGCAGCTTCTGCTTCATCAACATCGATCTGACCAGACTGGGCATCAACGCGTTGAGCCTTGAGCTCTTCTAGTGATTCTTCGTGAAGTTCTTCATCGGTTTTTCTGGGTGTGTCGTAATCAGTTGCCACGGTCTCATCACCTCGCTCTCTCTAGATCGTAAGTTCTCGCTACGGGCGCATCATGGCCCATAAAGGGTGGAATAGACAATGTAACCGTGGGCGTGTCGGGTTTATTCCCCAGATGTGTCGAGGGTAACTACCGCTGCGATCGCCTGTGATAGTCCGGCGTCAACTCTGGCGTGAATATGAGTGCCAGCCTCCACATATACCTCGGAGATTATCTCTCCATGTTCATGAATAGCGCTGACAAGATCTCCTCGCTCATATGGAATGACAGCGTTAATTTCTACTTGCGGATGGGGAAGAGATTTCTCAATTGCATGAAGAAGTCCCTCGATACCAAAGCCAGTACGCACAGAAAAGGCATAAGCATTTTTCTCAGTGCGCAATAGATTCATCACAACTTCAGGGTCTGCGATATCTACTTTGTTGATCGCAATGATTTCTGGGATGTGCGCTCCGCCGATTTCAGTGATGACTTCCCTCACGGCTCGAATTTGCTCTGAAGGATCCGGATGTGAACCATCAACTACATGAACAATTAAATCTGCACCTGAAACTTCCTCGAGGGTTGATTTAAAGGCATCCACCAGCTGATGTGGCAGATGGCGCACGAAACCTACGGTATCTGTCAGTGTGTAGATGCGACCCTCAGAAGTTTGTGTCTTACGTACAGTTGGGTCCAGTGTTGCAAAGAGTGCGTTTTCGACTAAGACGCCCGCATCAGTTAACTTGTTGAGAAGTGATGATTTGCCAGCATTGGTGTACCCGGCGATGGCAACAGAAGGAATATTGTGGCGTCGACGCTCTTGTCTTTTGGTATCGCGTGACACTTTCATCTCTGCGATCTCGCGTCGCAATTTCGCCATCTTGTCGCGAATTCGTCGTCTATCTGTCTCAATCTTCGTCTCACCAGGTCCTCGACCACCGATACCAGCACCACCTGCTGCTCGACCACCAACCTGACGAGAGAGGGAATCTCCCCAACCACGCAATCTCGGTAAGAGATATGCAATCTGTGCGAGTTCGACTTGAGCTTTTCCTTCACGACTCTTTGCATGCTGAGCGAAGATATCCAAGATGAGTGCCGTGCGATCTACAACCTTTACTTTCAACTTATCTTCAAGCTGCCGTAATTGTGAAGGAGATAATTCACCGTCACAAATAACTGTATCTGCCCCTGTTGAATGAACAACTTCTTTAAGTTCGATGACTTTTCCGGATCCAATGTAGGTAGCAGGATCGGGTTTATCGCGTCTCTGAATAAGCCCTTCTAAAACTTCGGACCCAGCAGTCTCTGCTAAAGCTTTAAGTTCAGTAAGCGAATT